>JAJYJL010000187.1:6327-9775 GCA_021789565.1 Acidobacteriota bacterium | reverse complement strand
AGCGCGACGTATTATTTTCGCTGACCGCCCGGATCAGCGGACGCTGAAGGCCTGGCCGGTGATGCCGCGGCTGTCGGGTCCCATCAGGTAGAGGTAGGAGATAAGCGGACCCCCAAAGACGAGGCGAGGAATCTCATCGGCGATTCCCACAATGTGCCCGCTTCGGCCGCGGATGCCGGGAAAGAAATCATGGAGCGAGTAATTCCAACTGTCCCCGGGCGGCTTCGTCCGAACGCTTGTCAACCCACCCGAAAAGCCGCCGTACTCGGCGTCGTCTGGAGCTTTGTAAACATTGAGGGTCTGAATTGCGTCAATGGGGACGTTGATTGCAAAACTCCCTGTTATGGGATCGACCGTTTGTGTGCCATCCACGAGCAACATGCCTTGGTTCTCGGTCTCTCCCTTAAAGTTGAGCTTCCCGTCGGAAGTCCGGATCACCCCTGGAACGAGGGGCAAAACATTCTTGAAGCTCTGAGGAGGAACAGGTAAAGCGATAATTTGACGGGTCGTTATCGTCGCCGGCGGCGAAGAACTTTGCTGGGAAATGGTGGGAGCTGACCCACGGACCTCAACCTGCTGTCGTACTTCTTCGAGTCCAAGCGCGATGTTTTCAATGACGGTCTCGCCGGCTGGAATCGTAATCGTCTTGAGCGCGGTCTTAAATCCCTGCAGGCTCGCTTCCAGGGTATAGGTGCCAGGCTGCAGATCAGGAAATTCATACGTCCCGGTGTTGTCCGAAAAAGTAGAAAGGGGTATTGAGCCCCGTGCCGTTCCACTCAGCTTCAGCCGGACGCCACCAATGATTAATGGCTGGCCCTGGGGATTGGCAGCGGTCGTTACACCACGCAAGATCCCTCCCGATATGTGTTCGCCGCAGAAACTCCAGGATGACCCGACCACCAGCATCAATGCTGTGCTCAATAGCGGCGCCAAGAACCGTCGCAGCCAAATGAGAACCCTTCGCTGGCGGAAGCGTTCGCGGTGGGCTTTCGTTGGAAGCGACCGCATCGCCTGCGGAGCCGAAACGTGCGTCCTTGCTCTGAAGGTGAGTTCCTGATCGTCCATTTTCCTTTTCGGCATGGGTGTTCCTGCTAACGGATGCATTCCAGGCTCGGTTCGAGATTCAAGAGCTTGTCTCACCACGCGGCTCTTCCCCATGTAACTTTTTCGGGGCTCGAACTGCGCACAGCCGTTCTTCAGCCTGAAACAGCATCAATCTCCCTTGACACTCCGTTTTTGAGCAGCGCGAACTTCACTCAATGCTTCGAGCGCGCTGGCTCGTACGGATGCATCACTGTCTGAATGCGCAATGCGTGCGAGGGGCTCGATGGCTCTCGGGTCCCTGAGGCGGCCGAGGGCTTCGACGGCATTAAGCCTGACCTGGACATTTGTATCGTGAAGTCGGGCGATGAGGGGAATGGTTGCCCGCTTGTCGTTGAGCATCCCCAGCGCGTAGGCCGCGCTGCGTCGAATGATCGGATTCCGGCTCGGCAGTGCCTTGATCAGCGGTTCGACTTCGCCCTTATTCCCCAGCAGCACGAGCGCAATGGCTGTGTTCTGGCACACGTCGGAGTTACTATCGCTCAGCTTGTCGAGGAGCGGCTTGATGGTCGCCGGGCTCTTGATTTGCCCCAGAGCGATGGCGATGGGTAGGCACGTCTGATGCGCCTTATCGTGGGGGAGTGCAAGAAGGGGCTTGACGGCCCGGGGGTCTCCCAGACGACCCAGTGCAATCGCACTGCTGATTCGAACACTTGCGTCAGGGTCCTTCAAAGCTTTAATGAGGGGCGAGACCGCTCTTCGGTCCTGAATCAGGCCAAGAGCAAAAGCGGCAGCTCCACGGAGAGCCGGGTCCGAGCCTGTTCGGAGTGTTTCAAGCAGAGTCGGAATCGCGCTATGATCTCCAAGCTCCCCCAGTGCCAGTGCTGCGCTTCGCCTGACTTCAGGGTCTGGGTCTTGCACCAGCGCCGCCATCAGCGGCTTTGCAGCCCTTCGATCCCCCAGCTCACCAAGAACTTCCGCTGCATGTGCCCTCTCGGAAGCCTGCTTGGCCGCAGCCAGTTTTTCGATCGTTGCCGCCAGCCGCTTCTTAGCAACAGTCGAAATCCCCGCATGGCCATCAGCGACAAAATCAACGCGAGGCGTCATATTGGCGGCGCCCTGGGCAAGCCCCAGAAGCCCTAGGACGACGGCGAACAGCGGGGAGAGGACTGTTGCTACAAAAAAGCACGCTCCCCGAAAACGAGTCGCACTTTTCTGCCGAGTTCGAAAGGTCGAGCACTGGCTCTGAAAGGAGGTCTTCAGCATACTGTTGAAAGAACTCTGAATTGCCCGGCGTTGTTTCTCACCCACTTTAGGTTTTCCTCCGGGGGACTCTATCCGTGTGCATACCGGCATCAATACAACTGCTGGTCATCATCTAAGCGATTCCGACGCGACGTTCAACAGGTTAGGGCTTCGCGCTCAAATGACTCTCAAATAGTATGTGGCGATTGACCGGCGGTTCTTACACTATGGGCGAGACCGATTGTTCAAGGTCGGAATTCCTGCCATGATTCAAAACTGCGGATCGGGCTTCTTCTGGCGATTTGCCGGAACTGTTCGCGATACCTGCACCAGCTCCATGGCCTGGGTGCAGTTGTGCGCAATGTGAGACGTGAGGTTTCTGCTTCAGAAGCCGATACACGCAAGAAATGTATTGGGGACAGATTTGGGCGCGAACAGAGGTGAATTCGTGCAAACAATCGCCCTCTCGTGACAAGATCTCTGTGGCCTGTCCTCCTGCCTGTCTAGAGTTCGTTCTCTTTTGTCACTCCAAATGACGTTTTCTGTTCCCCCGCTGTAACGCCTCTTCAGCGAGCTGCAAGAAATCGGGTCAGAGACTCACATGCGGCGGGGGCGGACTTCCGGTAAGCAGACCTCAATGGGGAGAATACGGTGAAGAAGTTAACTTTAACGACGATGGCGCTCGTGGATTCTGTAAACCTCGCCCGCCCGGGGACCAAAGCTTGTACGGACGCGACAATGGGCAAGGTATGCGCCGAAGCCGGGTCGAGCAAACTGATGGCGGGCATATATGATACTACCGTTGGCCCCAACAAACGCATCCTGCAGTATGTCACAAAGTCCAACAAGGCCGTGCTGCACGACCAAGGACCGAAGACGATTTACGAAAGCAACGACAAGAACGAGCCTAAGGAGATCGTATGATCGATCCGTTATTGGGCAAAATCGCGGCCCGATGGGGGAAAGTCGCAAGTCCGTTTTGCCTGAATACAAGATCTTCTATCGTATTGCGATGTGGCTGTTCGACCCGCGACGGTTGTCGATTGATTGGAGAGTGCAACCGTTGCTCAGCCAAGTTCGATATCGAGAACATTCCTAGTATAGAAGAGATGCACGCCCAAGCAGACCATTTCTTATCTCATCACCACCGTGCTTGCGGCTG
>JAJYJL010000187.1:0-6317 GCA_021789565.1 Acidobacteriota bacterium | reverse complement strand
CGGATTTCGCTTAGACCTGCAATACGTGCGGAGCATCGGCGTTTTCCGGTGGCTCGGGAGCTGCGACGGAGGAGAACGGAGGAACACGGCCCGACAGTTCGGTTGAGAAGATGCTCCAACATGACCCACCGGGAAAATGGACGCTCATGGTTCGGGGGACATCCATTCGTCAGGTATGAATCGCGGAAAGATCCCGGAGGGTTAACAATTCAAACACCAGAAGAGGAGGTTTAGCCAACATGCCGGCAAAGCTGGAACTTCATGTAACGCCCAAATCACATTCGATCATCTCGGCGCTGACCGACTTGCTCTGGTTCACAGTGGGGGAGTGTCGGCCGCTCAGGATTCCAAGGCCGAATAGCACGGTTGAAGGGACAATGGACTGCTGGGTGTCACGCTTGCCTTACTTCACCAAGTCAAAATATGTGGCGAACGTACGATGTTGAAAGCCTACAAACTGACCAAAATACGGCGACGCGTGGTTGTTATAAACATCCAGAGGATTGAGGCAGTCAGTGATGTCGAATACCGCGATGCCGACACGGAAGACATGCTGCTTAAAAAAGGTCCATGGTAGTGGCCACATGCGAAATGTTTTTGTCCACTTCACGTCCAAAGAATAGAAACGTGGGAACCGTAAGCTGTTGAGAATGCCCACATAATTTTGCCGTGCATCGATCGTGGAGAACGGAAGGCCTGAATGAATGTCAAAAACCGGACTCAGGATCATGGCACCTGGCAGATGGAATTGGGACCAGGTAATAAAGCGGCTGGGCATATCCGAAGGCAGATTGGCATAGGAGTTGGGCCGGACGACAGGCTGCTCGAACGGGACATATAGTTCTCCCAAGGTGTTAAAGTTGCCCCGCGCCTGGCTGTGAACATAGGAAAAATTCATGTCCGTCGTTTTCCCCGTACGGACCCGCATGGTGGACACAAACTCCTGATAGTGTGACCCCGCCGTATTTGAGAGAAGAAATGCAGGAGTGCTGCCCGGAGGGTATTGCGGATTAACGACGAATTGGTCCCTCCCATAGCTCGAGAGGTAGCTTAAACGCAGCAGCCAGCGAGGGTGTAATTCCTGGTCGAGCTCGAGACTCCAGGTTTCGTCATACGGGGTGCTGTCAGGGCGGTGCAAGCTGGGAAGGAGAGGTTTTCCGGTTTGTCCGGGAACGCCGTACATATTGGCAAAACGCAGAGGCTGGCCAAGCAAAGTTCCTTGCGGGGAGAAGAAGCTGATGGTGCGCGTGGGATTTTGTGGAAAGTCGGCGGCCAGGAAAGGTTCACGATCGTAGAAGATGCCCGCCCCGCCACGGAGGATGGTCCGGCCACTCGCTCCCGGCGAGTAAGCAAAGCCAAAGCGTGGGGCAAGTGCGGTATGGGACCCAATGGTTTCGTTCGTGTAACGCAGACCGGCATCCACGCTGAGATGCTCATTTACCAGCCAGTGGTCCTGCCCGAACCCTGCGATTTCCGCATCCTTGTCTCCCAAAAATGCAGGGCCGGAAAAATCGATTCGTTCGAGAACCGCGCCGTTCGCGTCCGTCACCAGCACAGGGTGAGAATCGCTGGTGCTTGTGTATGCGCGATGAAAGTAATCGATACCCATTTCAAATTGGTGTTGTCCATGCCATTCCCGCCGCGGGAACTGATATGTTTCCCGTGACTCTTCCTGGTTAGACCATCTTCGGTAAGCGTTGAAATAATTTCCACTGTACCCGTTTGGCGTCAACATCATGTCCGCCGGCCCTTGTCCATACGCACTGGTATTGAACTTGGTGAACTCGAAAGTGGAAGTCAAAACGCCGCCGGAGGCGAACAAGTGGCGATCCGTGGCGCCAACGGCGTAGCCATCCTGAGCGTAATTTTCTGAGGCTGGATCGGGAACGAGGGCATCAATATTGGCAAATTCCTCCTTCTTGGGGAAAATGCGTGCGTTGACCGAAAGCAGGTGACGGGGAGAGAAAATATATTGAAAGTCCGTGAAGGAGCTGAAACCTTCCCGCTTTCTCAGATTCTTCGGCCAGGGCTGGCCTTCGACGAACTGCTTGTCCAGGTCGTAGAGGAAAGACTCAGAGACGTTGAGTTTGTTCTTGAGGAGGGGTCCTGTGAAGTAGAGCCGGGGAGAGTCGTCTTGAATGCCACGAATGTGGCCTCCTTCGAAGAAGAAATCAGGGATGATATCATTCAGCTCCCAATGCCGTTGGTCCGACGGAGGCTTGGTGTGAATTGCCGTAAGACCGCCGGAAAATCTCCCGTATTGGGCGAGATAAGGGCTCTTGTAGACCTGGAGGCTTTCAATGGCATCTATCGGCACTTCAACCGAGAAACTGCCGGTTACCGGATCGACCATGTCAGCCGAGTCTACCAGCAAGAGTCCTTGAGTCTCCGGCTCGCCTTTGATGTTCAACTTCCCATCCGGCGTGCGAGCCACACCCGGAACCAGGGGTATTGCGGCCTTGAATTTCAATTCGGCCAAGGGAAGCGTCATCAACTGTTGGGGAACAAATGTGGTCGGTGGAGCACCCGTTTGCTGTTCTGGGATGACCCATGCGCTCGCGTGGACCTCCACGTGCTGGCGAAGAACTGTTTCGGGGGGTAACACTATTTGCATTTCTACCAGAGGATGCTCCGAACTCACCTTCAGGCCCGTCTTCGATAACGGTCGGTATCCGATTGCGTCGCACGTTACTTTGTAGTTGCCCCAGAGCAAGCCCGGAAAATCGAATTTCCCATTCTTGCCGGTTCCAATTTCGAGCCCCTGCTGGGGCAGCGATGGGCCATTGAGATTGCATACAGCTCCGGCAATCGGTATTTTTTGCTCATTAAGCACCTGGCCTTTTAATGCTCCTGTCCCCGGTGCAGCAAGTATGCTCAAGGTTGTCAGCCCCAGGCAGACCCACAGAGCATGGACCGGAATGATATATTTCATCCACGCGCTGCGTCTCGAGTAACCATGCAGCACCGGAACTTCCTGCGTTACTTCTCCTTCTCTTGTGAGGAACGTCATTATTCCTCGAACGAGCACTTCGACACAGCCAGCCGGCATTCTGCCATTAGATCATGCGGCGCGACCGGGCTGTTCCATGAGCCTCAAGTAATAAGTGACGGCAGGCTTTGCTTTCTTACGAACGCTCACGGGGCGGTGTCTCAAACTCGCTATTTTTAGAAGGTCTTCGATCCCGACCCGTCTACAGGTTCACCGGAGACATTCCTGACATGGAGTTGGCCCGGAGTTGTTTTGAAGGTCGCCTATGGTGAAGCCTTCGGCACGAGAATCCCTGTAATGAATTTGCGTAAACCCTCACTTACTCGATGGGGGATGTAAAAACCTTTTCCCGGAGGTTGCACCTCTTGCCTGGACTAAATCGACCAGATCGCCGCCAGAGTGGGAAAGAATTGTTGTCCATACCGCTATCGCAACCGGGTTTCAGTCGCACTGCGATGTGGCCTTTCGAGGGGAGGTGCCTCGGGACTGCCGGCCAATGGCAGCGCTATTCATGGAAATTCGAACCAGGGAGCGTCGAAACGATTCGTGATCACTACGCCTGCGCAGGGCCAGAGCCCAGTTCAAGGTTATGTTCCCGCGGCAAGCCCTTGCGCCTCGTATTCCCGTGCAGCCCGGAGACGGACACGCTCGTTTTCTAGTTGGTTCTTCCCAGTCCGGCTTGGGGCGGCGGGCCCTGGCTGTCCGCCCCCTAATAAGGGCCTCTTATTAAGACCAAAAGAGGGCGCTGAGGGGTCATGAGCATGCGGCGACCGCGTACGAGGGGAGAGTGCCTTTGCGCCCATTGACCAGGGTTACGACCTTGTGGTCGCACAAAAGAGCGAGTCCCATAGGTTGCTGAGAAGGCCTGACATGGTAGGTTGGAGAGGAGTCGTCCATGAAGGAAGAAATTTCAGCGCTCCTGGTGTATGACCAGAGCCAGAACTTCAATGCCTTAAACGAAATCCTCGAGAGTCAATCTGTAAAAGCCAGCTACGTAAAGACGTGTAGCGATGCTGAACACTTCTTCAAGAAGGCGGTCCCCCCTCACTTGGTGTTCACGGATATGGCTCTGCCCGATGGTACGTGGTCTGACGTGCTTGAGATGGCGAACAAAGCCTTGGCGCCGGTCAACGTGATTGTGATGTCGCGCCTGCCGGAACTGCACTGGTATCTTGAGGTTCTCAATCGCGGCGCATTCGATTTTATCACCCCGCCTTTCGACACTTCAGCTCTCGTTTATGCTGTTCGACACGCGACACAAAATTGTCTCAGTCGCAGAAAGGCGTGCGGGCATCCGGCATAGAATGGACTGCGGACTGATTGGCTCCGATCTTGAAGGTGTTCAAGTTGTGTATTGATTTGTGGTTGTGGATGGAAACTTGCTGCCAAGAACAGAACCTTGAAATTGGGCCTGCCGGGCCTGGAACATTCATTCGTCCTTGCCGGAGGACCACAGGGTAAGGAGTATCAGGGAAATAAAGGCTTGGTTGGCAGGCGAATCTGCGTGATGGGCAAGTTCCAATTGGTCACACGAGGCTTCAGCGGCGTAGAAAATCGTGGCTATCCAGAGCGGCAAAATAGGACGGCAGCTACCACTCAACGGCGGGTCTGCAGCTGCATTTTCCACCAGTCGCAGAGCGGCGTTGAAAGGTGGCCGCCGTTTGGTATTCCAGAAACTCCGCGTCGCTGTTCTTGAGTCACCCATCAGGCCCAATGGAGGGTTAAATGCTTTGACCCAAGGAATTGATTTTATCCAAGTTCGAAAGAGTTCGTCCGTATTCAGATAAGGAGGCGGGGTGAACGTACGTTTCCTCAAACAAAAACAGTGAGGGATATTGCGAACTCGTGAATTACACTAAATTAGCGGTCTCTGAGCGGGCTTGTGCGGATGCGATTCATTTGTGGGAAGGCTAGGATGACAACCAGTAGCACGGGCAGGACAAAAGGCAACCAGAGGAGAATGGTAAGTTGTGGACTGAGTTTCCAGACGCCTTGAGTTGCATCCACATAATACACCCAAAAGTAAACGAAGCCCGAAAGTCCAACCAAGCGCGCACTCCAATCGAAAACTGGAACGCACATTGCCACCGCGATGAACCAGGTGAAATACCAGCCTTGGACAGCCGGCGTCAGAACCAGCAGCGAAAAGAAGAGAGCGGCAGCGGCACGCCATGCACCAGTCACTCGCCACGCAATCACCGCAGCGACGCACAGGAGAGGCAGCAGATAGATCTGGCCATGGGGTTTGATTCCTGTCACCCAACTCACCAAGCCAGGCACCAGCGGCATGCTCCATGAGTAGGTTATCCAGTCAGGCGGGCCGAGCTGTTGCCATCGTGTGCCAGGAAAAATGATTGCCAGCAGCGCAACCATCGGCAGAGCCGCCAATGTTCCTGTCCAGAAAGCGCGCCGCAGCCCATGATCGCGCCATGCTCGCCAGAACCACCAGAACACGAGCGGCCCGGAAGCCCATTTCATGGCAATACTGCAGCCCAGCAGCAAGGCGCTCGCAAAGAATCTTGAAGCGCTTGGTTCCGATGAAACAAGCAGCACCGCTCCAAGCAGCGGCAGAATAAACAGGCTGTCGTAATGACCGCCGCCCGCGAAGGAGTAAATGACCAAAGGATTCCACCCATAGGCGAGAGCGGCCCTGCACCCGAAACGGCGTATCAGGAGGGCCATCACGCCCAGGTCTGCCACAGCAAAAAGCAGTTTGAATCCGAAAGCGCCCGAACCAAGTGCGGCCATCAGCGCGAAGCACAATTGGGCGGCCGGAGGATACACGGTCGTCGACGTTGGGCGATCAACGCGAGGCCACACGACCGCATCCCGTAAATGTTCCAGCGTTCTCGCATTCGGCGCGAGTTGATACGGATTAAAGCCCGCCAGCGTAACGTGCCCTTCCCAGATGTAGCGCCAGACGTCGTTTCCGGGGTGCATGAAAAGCAATATGAGCCGTGTACCCACGGCTACACTCCAGAGAAGACCCAGTGCGGGACGCCTGAGCAGCCAGCTTACACCATAGCCTGCGCCCATCACTACCGCGCCGATCAAAAATCGCGGCACATTCTCAGCAATTGCCAAATCCCCGAATGGGAGCATCAACGCCGTGCCGACGACTAGAAGCAACGCCGCAAGGTAACTTAGCGCCGTTTGAACGGATGGCCTTTTCAGCCAGAGCAAGGTGAGAGTGCAAAGCATACTTGTACCCGCCTGAATCGTACCCTTGGCCGTGCCGGAGATTTTGGAAGCACCGCCCGTTCGGGGAAAATTCCGTACTGCGATTTCGCAGGTGCTCACGCCCTCTTCTGTTGCTCTCACCTGCATT
>JAJYJL010000186.1 GCA_021789565.1 Acidobacteriota bacterium | reverse complement strand
ATCCCGGCGGCAGCGTTTCCACACACCGCTGGAGACGCGGAGCTAGCACAGGTCGCCGTCGTGGCGTAAAGAAACGACGATATAGGGATGCGATGAAGGGTGCTGCCAATAGTGACCCCGCTGCCATTGGCGTTGCCGATGCTTAGTTTTCCGATGCTGTAGCCAATCTCCGGTCCCGCGGTATTGCTTGACGTTATATAGCTGGTGTAAAGGTCTATATTCCCGCCGGCAAAGATCGTCCCAACCCCGCTGGGCGTGAGCGTGATGTTCTGATTCGTGCCGCTAGCCGTCAGGCCGCCCGCTCCCGCAAAAGTCAGGGTCGTGTCGTTGATCGCCGTCGGATTCGTCAGGTTCGAGAGGTTGAGCGCCGCGCCGCTTGCCGCCCCGGATGTGCCGCAGGAGAACGTGTGTGTGGCTGTGCTGTAATTCAGGTGGTTTCCGCCCGTGTCGGTGCAGCTCGGAACCGCCGAATAAGTTGCCGTGTTGGTCGCTGTCACCAGCGGCAGCGTGTCAATCGCCGGACTTGCCGGATAGGAAACTCCGTTAACCTTGGACGTGGCTGTTACAGCCGATCCCGCGCTGCTGGTTGTATCTCCGCTTAACGCGGGAAGCTGCGACGCGGCGATCATGACGGTAGGAGTCGGCGGAGGATTGACGCGGACAGCGGAAAGATTTACGGGGCCGGTTGCCGGGACGACCCAAGTTTCCGAAAAATAAGCCTGCCCGAGCCGGTAGACGACGCTGTAACTTGACCCGGAGGGCGTTGATCCGGCGTTCGGAACGAGCGAGACGGAAAGCGCCCCGTTCGTGACCGTGACGCTGGCAACCGTGCCTTTGGGCACCACTGTACCGTCCGCCGCCGTAAAGGTGGCGTTATTGGTGACCGTGAGGGTGCCGTTCAGGAGTTGCCCGGAGGGTGAGTATAGGGTGTCAGCAACAACGGTTTTCGTCTGTGCCCGCAGAACCACCGGGAACAACAGCAGGAGTAAGATTGCGAAAGTCTTCTTCATTTGACCTCTGACTTGTAGCTTCCCTGGTACTGCGACCAGACGCGCCAGTCCTCATGCTTAACAATCGGAGGAGCGCCAAACCGTGCGCCGCAAATCCTGCACTCGCACAAGACTGTCACCGGGTGGTAGTTGGAGTCGTATCGTATCGAGATAGAAGACTCGCGCCTCCGTATCGTAAGCCACGGAAATAAAAACCTGCGTTCCGTTTTCATCCGCCAGTTCCCGCAATTCGGACACGTCAAATTGGAGATGCCGTAAGCGAGTCGGCGGAGCCTGCGCTTTTTCTTCCAATCCGTCCATAATTTCATTGTGTCAAAGCGCTTTCCTTTTGGTTTTGAATGGCCTTGCAGTGCGAGCACCTGACAATCCGTTCTTCCCCGATCTCCGTCCTCCCGTTGACCACCGTTACCGACTGCCGGTGCTCAGTCTCCGTGCCGGAGCGTCCGCAGGCATGGCACGCCGGAAAAGCACCATCCGGCCGCGAGAATTTGATATGCGCCGACTTCTCAAACGCCTGCCGCTGCGCTTTCTCTTCGGCCGTCCGCTCGGCGGGAGGGTTTGCCGCCATCTGCTTGTAGTACTCAATCAGCCCGAAAGTGTTTTGCCGCCGCCAGTTGAGCGCGAGCGACATGGCATCAATATCGTGGTCATTGGCCCCCAGGGGGAATTTTGCGGCGTCAGTCGCCATCTGGTCACCCATCGGGCCTTCGGGAAGATACCCCAGTTCAGCAGCGATAGTGGGAGCGCAGGCTTGCGCCCTCGCTTCTTTCGACCCAAGCGGCGGGATGCCGATGGCCGCAAACTCTCTCGATAGTTCCTCGACAATCGCCGCGCCGTTGGCAGCCTGCTCGATCAGCACTACGTTGGCATGGTACTGCCGCACATACATGCGAATGGTGTCCTTCGTCTGGAGATAGCCCATCTGCCGAGTTGTCTTGGTCACCAGATAGCAGCGCGGCCCCTCAAAACCCCAGACCTGCACTGCCACCGCGTCACGGTTGTCCTTGAAAGCGGCATCCACTGAAACCACAATCATCTCGAAATGGGGAGCGTCTTTATATCTTCGCCACCAGGCGGGATTGAAAATAATGCCCTCGGCTGGAGCGGGTGACTGCTGGTACTGAGACGAAAACCCGGCAGGGCCAAGCTCGATCTTCCTGAGCGCCAGAAACTGTTCGTCCATCGTTTCCGGATCAAGCCGTGACCCTATTTTCCTGATAATGTATTTCTGCCGCAGCGGGAAGTGGACTTTCTGCGCTTCCGGCCGGTCGCAGATCGCTGGCAGGCACAACTGTTTCCAGCCGCCCTCCCGCATCAGCGTTCCCGCAAGGTCTAACTCGTGCAGCCGCTGGCATACCACAATGCAAATGTCCCTGCCGCCCGGAGTTAGCCGCGACATCAGCGCCGACCGGAAATGCTCGATTGCCGCTTCCCTTTCAGCGTCAGACCGCGCCTGATCTGCGGAGTGAAGGTCGTCCACTAGCAGCACGTCGCCGCCAAGACCTGTGGCCGCCGTTACCACGGCATGATACCCGCCCGCATGGTTCGAGTAACGCCACTTCAGGTTGTCGTCCGGCGAAAGCTTGATCTTGTCGCCCCAGAACTGGCGGAACCACGGCGATTCAATTAGACGCCGCCGCTCAATTGACATGGGAACGGCTAAAGCTTCAAAACTGTACGAACTAAACAGGAACCTTAGCGATGGGTGCTTCAGCCACGCCCATACCGGAAACAGCTTTGTCACAATGCTCGACTTCCCCGATTGCGGCGGCACCATGATTAACACCCGCTTGAACCGCCCGTCTATCGCCGCCTGCAAATGCTCCGCAACCGCGTGCCTGTACCACGTCGGCCGCCACGGACGCGACGGCTCAAGTACCCTCCAGGCCGCACCGCAGAACTGGTAAAAGTCCCGCTCCCATGCCTCCCGGTATAACGAATCCAATTTCTCCAACTACTACCCCTTGACGGCTACAACACTAGCCCAGGATTTCTTTACAAAACGGGGGAAGTGCATAGCGACCCCGGCAGAGTCGATTAAACCGTTGATTCTGAACAGGTTGGCTGATCTATAAGAAATCATAGAACTGTGTAGTTATTGCTTGGTTCTGATAATAGTTATTGTGTTAACCTGTGTCTGTTGATTCTAAACCACTTACACTGTCAGCATCGTTATCATCGTCCCCGACCACAACATCTTGTGGTAGGTCATCACCGCCGAATTCGCCCGCTGTGAGTTCGAGGGCTGGCTCCCCGGCAACCTGGCGACGTAGCTCTTCCAGATGCGCGGCTGCTGAGGCGATCTGCTGTAGTGCGGCCTCACGCGGCATTGCGCGTAGGGTCTCAGCGGCCATGGACTTGTCAATATGCTCTGTCAAATCAATCATTTGGACAGGCTTGCCGAACCTGAATACCATGAGATATTTGATGTGAGTCATTGAACCTTGTATAGCGCGGCGCTTGACGATCCGCATCATCGCAGCCCAATCGTCAGCGTTGACAACCCAATCGATTAGTTCCGCAGCGCTGCGCGGTAGCGGTCCCTTATCAACACACTTCCGGGGTCGTCCAACGCCGCGTTTTGGGTGTAATTCTAGCGTCTCTGACATGCAAGGCCTTTAACGTCTACACGTTGCGGCTGAAGTGACAATTTACGTCACCTTTAGCGCCGCCTCTGATTGAACTATGAAAAATCATATCTGTCTATAAAAAACTGTAGCTTTAGAATCAACACATTTCGGCCTGTATTCCAAAAATCATATATTCTTCACTTTTTCTTCGCTTATGAGAAAATGTATGAGATTGAAAACGCGGGACTTATACTTTTACGCCTTTGGCAGTCCGATTGCTTAATACATTGGCATGGCGCACGGAACCAAACCCGATTACAACATGACCCCGGCAGTAGCGGGCAATCCCCGCCACCAGGTTCTGTGCGCCACACAAAGCCGAGCCGGGGTCTCCAAATATCCGAACGGAGGCGCACGGAGCCATGAAATTCACAGTCTTATCAGCAATCACGACAATTTACCTGTTGCATCAGGCTTGGCTGGCCGCGTTTCTTGCAGCGGCACGGATACTGGGGGGTGTGAAATGACTAATTTCGGTGGAATTACGCATGTTATAGATAACAGGAACGGAAGCTACTCGCTAGTGGGAGACGTTCCGGTCGCGATGATGGCCAAACAAAAACCGACTGCTAGCGACATTATGAGCGGTCGCGTACAGCGTGACGGACATGTCTACGTCTGTGTGCCCTACTCCAGCGTTGACGAGATTAAACGGTCGGTCCAGGCCTGCGGTGGGCACCTGTGCGACATTCCAACCTGCGCTTGCCGCAAGCTGTTTTAGCCGAAACCCCCATCCGGGGGTCTGTCACGGGTGGCCGCGTGACACTGAGGATGGCAGGCCAAAACCGCCGCCGGGCGTTAAACGAGGGAGTACAAGCATGCAAATCAGAGTAAAAGTAGAGGGCAAAATCGAGACAGTTGAAATCGCGAAGAAGGTCAACTTGGGGTTGCGCACGACTCATAACCGCGACGGCAAATTTCAGAAGGTGTGGGCGATAACTGCCGACGGACGAGTTTTCAGGACGTCGAGCTTCGGCGGCTGGTACAAGCCGATGCAATCCGGCGAGACAGCCCCGAAAGAACTTTTCGAGCCGTTTGCCTGACGATGGCCGGAAGGCCGACAACCGGCATCGGGGTACGCAAGCCCCGCAAACTTTTGAGATGGAGGATTGCAATGAAGGTTGGACTTACACACTCTCCGCTTCCCTGGGGCTGGCGGGCAGGACCCTCGGAGGTATTAGGGGAAGATGGCATTATCTCGGCCGACGGCGGTTCGGTCTTTGTAAACTGCGGCAGGGAAGCAGGAAACCCCACCAGCGAGGACAGGGAACTTATAATCAAGTCCTGCAACTCATTCGAGGATCTGCTAGTGGCCTGCCAACGCTTGCTCGCGGTGAATGAGGCCAGGATCCTCTCGCCGAGCCATCTGGCATGGGACGAGTTCCGATCCGCCGTCGCCAAAGCGGAGGGAAGTGATAGCAGCGGGGTACGCAAGCCCCGAAAAATTCTGATGGAGGGACACAATGGTAAATGAAGCGAAACATACGCCGGGACCGTGGGAAGCAAACAACGGCGAAGGATACAGCATTTGGAGCATCTACGCTCCATCGCGTTCAGCTATTGCTCGTGTCATCGGAGACGGCGCGGAGACTGACGCCAACGCCAACCTGATCGCCGCCGCGCCGGAACTACTGGAAAAATGCAAAAAGGTTCGCTCCTGGCTACTGAGGCTTGCCGAAAATTCGGAGAAGCAAGCTGTTGCCTGCGGATTTGAAACTCTCAAAAAAGCCTATGAACACGACGCAAGAAACTACCGATCCACTGCTGCGGACATTGATAGCGTAATCGCCAAAGCCGAGGGTAGTGGTGCAGTTTGAAAATTCGCGCCATTGACTCGCAGCGCCATCCTGTCATAATGAAGTCGTGCCAAAGAAGCTAGAGAAGAAAACCCCGAGACGCAAACCACCAAAGCGCCAGCCCAAAGAGGATTTCAATCAAGCCGCATTCCGGGCTGTTCAGGAAACAATTCGCAGCGGCACGAGCAATGCTCAAGAAATTCCTTCGGGCGACCGTGCCGGCGATCACGGGCACGAGTAGGTGTTTACCACAATATATTGTGCCAAATAAGTTCCAACCTAGACCTAGACCGTAGAAACCAGTTGACAATACCTACGCCGTAGTTCATACTCAAAATCGTCTGAACTATTTGGCAGAGGTGTATTTATGGATCAGCGACCGCCGACGTTGGAAGAGGTAGACTCGGAGCTGTTGGAACTCGATAAAAAGCTGTCAGAGTATAACCGTCTAGTGGCCAGAAAGCAGACCCTCATGGAATATAAGTCCATCCTAGGCCGGATGGGATTAAACCATTCCAAACCTACTCCCGCGTTCACTCCGACGCCATTTGTCCCGTCTTCCCTGGGGACTGTGGAGACTTCAGAGATCGCCAAGAAGATTCTTGCCAGTGTACCGCAGATGTCCGAGGGCGACATCGTAAAAGAGGCCATCCGTCTTGGCTGGGCCGGAAGCGGCGACGAAGCCAAAGACAGAAACAGGTTTTATGCCGCAATGCACAGAAAAAGGGATGTGTTTGAAAAGGTCCCGGGGGTGGCTTCGACTTGGAGGCTTAAGAGAGACTAGCACAAGCCAAATCTGCCCGAGGACTATCTCAATAATGTAGGGGAAAAGTTCTGCTTTAAGGCAGAAACCCCCGGCAGGTATTCGCAGTACCTAAGCCGGGGGCATCTTAACGAAAGGAGGAACGGTCATGCGCTTCAATATAGCCCGTTCCCGTAAAGGTTACGTGATCACGCTGAAGTTTAAACGTGTCACGGTAACCCTTGAAGTACCGCCTTAGCTAGGTTTCTGCCTAGCTGAAAACCAAGTTGCGTGACAGGCAGGGTAAGGGGCTAGTTTCCGTTCAAAGGCTAGCCCCCCTGCTTTCACGACTATTATACCCCGTTTTTAGTCTTCTGTTTGGCCCAGCGGGCTTGCACGGCCTTGCGCGCGCTTGCGCTGCGCTCTTCAGCGGTCATCTTTTCGGCCCTAGCGCATCCACCTTTCAGACCGCCCTTTTTCCCTATTTTTGCGAGGTATTTGCGAAATTCAGGAGGTAGCTTCTTAGCCATAGATTGATTATACGTAAGCCGGTCCGGAATGTCAATGAGACATCCTTGAACGCTCCGCATTTTTCTCTTGACATACGTAAGCCGCTCACGTATATTTAAGGCGTCAGTTGGAGAGATGCCATGAACAGACTGAACCGAACAAAACAAGCTCAAGTCATCGCCGCACTAGTGGAAGGAAACTCTATTCGCTCCGCCGAGCGCATGACGGGCGTGGCAAAGCACACGATACTGAAGCTCATTAAGGACGTGGGAATTGCCTGTGCCGATTATCAGGACCGCACGTTGGTTAACCTGAAATGCAAAAGGATTCAGTGCGATGAAATTTGGCAGTTTTGCTACGCCAAACAGCGGAACATTCCCGCCGATAAGAAGGGCCAATATGGAAGCTGGAGTTACAGATCACGTCTGGACAATCGAAGAAATGTTGAGTATCATCTGACTCCATAATGGCGGAAGCTCACCTTGTCTACGAACTTAAGGGCGGCATCAGCGAGATCGACGTTTTCAAGCTAGCTCCTACCCTTTTGTCACTAGGGAATTTAATTCAAGAAAGTAACAGAGAACTTTTTCCCGACAGCGGCGACCTGGCCGTAAACGCCAAGCCGTTCCAAGAAGGTTCCTTCATTATAGCTCTCAATTTAGTTTCCCCAAGCCATTTACATCAGCTTGTTGAACTTCTGAAGCCGCATTCTCTGGAGCAATTGGAACAGTTGTTGGAATGCATAGGTCTAATCGGAGGAGGGACAATCGGGGCCGTTCGCGCGATTCAACTCCTAAAGGGTAAGCCAAAAGCAGTTGAACCGCTAGGCGCGAATGAGGTTAGATACACAGCCAAAGATGGTTCTAGTTTTACCGTCAAATCGGCGGTCAACTCTCTGCTTTCTAATAACTCTATAGTTCAAAATATCTATTCGGTCTACGCTCCCCCCATGCTGGATCAGCCGGAAATCGAGAGTATAAAAACCTTTTACGAGGAGCATGAAGAACAGAGCGTGACCATTACGAGAGAAGAGCTTCCAGCCCTTGAGGAATTCAAGGAATCCTCGCAAACATTAGCTGGACCAGACCAGAGCGTCACGGACATCATACATCAGGGTGTTTTGCTCAACCCCAAACGGGGCGCGTTCGGAAACGATGGTAAGGACTGGTCATTTTGGAGAGGAGACGGAATAATCACAGCCAACGTCAAGGACAGGGCTTTCTTAGCTAAAATCGCCAGCGGAGAACTCCGGCTAAATGAATCTGACCTGTTGACCGTGACGCTCCTCGAATATCGTAAACTGAGAGGAACGACCATCTTAAAGCCAACCTATGACGTTACTCAAGTCACCGAGTACAAACGGGGACCGATACAGCCAAAACTTATTTCATAAACCATCGCCTTTTCAAACTGCACCACTACCAAGCCGAGGGAAAGTGACACTTTTTGTCTGGAACTAAAGTACCATTGACCCGGATTTTTAACGTGATATTTTGCTTGCGGATGCTCTGAATGGACACCCAATCCAAGAAACGGAATATCAATTTTGACGGCCCGGCAACCGCTGCTGAGATACACCAACCAGTCGGCGTTCAGGGCATCCACCCTGCCGGGCCGACACCATTATTGGGTCGAATTGTTTCTTTAGTTAACAATAATCAACACATCATACCTTATCAGACCCACACCGCATTTATCAGACCCGCCCTGAATCTAGCGCACAGTTCAGCAAACGCATTCAAGGAGGCCGACATGTACCGGATGGAGAAGCATTTCATTCGCGGCTACAAAGTCATCACCGAAACGGGCATCCCGCCGAAATCGCGCGCCGACAGGATGGTAGCGAAACTCGACCGCATCGACCGTTTGAAGCGCGAGACCCTGGCCCGCTGCGACGGCAACCCGGCAACAATCCAGATCGAAAGGGACACCCGGGGCTATGACGAAAATTGAGAGGCTGAACGATCTTGCACAGCGTGTCCGAGCCATCCGAACCGAAATCGAGGAACTTTACACCGATCTCTGGGCGGAAGGATTGCACGCCGCAAAGCAAACTGTAGACCGGGCCGTGCCGCCGCTGATGTGGGCTGAGAAGTCCATTGAGTGTGCTCTGGAAATGGAAGCGGCAGCAGAACTTTCGCTCACGGGGATAGAACGTCAGGATCACAACTTACGTTCCATTGCGAACAGAACTTCGGGGTTCTAGGCTCATGGTTACCTAATCGTTAATACAGGAGGAACCATGCCGGTCCCAATTACCGATAACGCAGTTTTTAATCCAAGTTCAGAAATTGATGCATCAACCATGACTATTGAAGAAGCGCAGGACGCCGTAAGGGAACGCAACCACCGCAGAGAACGCTACGGATCGGCGGTCATCACGGTCGCGCTGGTCGAGGGAGGCGAGCCGGGAACCGGCACGAAACTGAGGGGGAATGAGCCGGTTCCGGCTTACCTGCCTCCGAAGGCCTGGGGCAGGTTGCTGATGATGATGGAACGCGCCGCCATTGAAGCGGAGCATTACGCGGTCTGCAAAGACTGGTCAATGTATTGCGAGGCCATCCGCCAAGATCTTCAGACGAGGGGATTCTGATGATACCGCAATTTTCGGCGAACTGCGCTACGTGGTGGTGCCCGGCGTGCCACGCTGAGAACTCCGGCGGCGTTATCGACTGTGCCTGCGGAGAGGGCCGCCGACCGCGTGAGGCATCGCTCGATACCGCTTCGCTCAGGTGGTGGTGCTCAAGCTGCCACCACCTGAACCTGTCGCGGGAAATCCTCTGTGAATGCGGACGGTCGCGCTGGGACAAGCTCGGTATCGAGGGGCCGATCGCCAGAACGCTTGCGGAGAAAATCATCGCCGGGGGTGCCAGATGAAGATTGCCGCATCGCTGACGGTTTTGGCAGGAACGGCCGTCCTGGTCATCTCCGTCTGCCAGCTGGCGGTTTGCGCCCTGTGGGGCGACGCGGAATCTTCTGCCATCCTGAAAAACCGCATCGGCCTGGCGCTTGGTTTTATCTGCCTCGGAATGGCGCTGCTGATTTTCTGAGAAAGGATGACCACAATGACACACAAAGAATATGCCGACTCCCTGCGGCTGATTGCCGACTTTTTTGAGGAGCA
>JAJYJL010000185.1 GCA_021789565.1 Acidobacteriota bacterium | reverse complement strand
GCCTTCTCGCAAAGTATTCCCATGCCCGTCACCGCAGCCGTCAAAGAGGTGTACGGGGCCGCAAAGGCGCAGGGAAAAGGCGACTTGGACTACGCTGCCGTCGTTACTTTTCTTGAGGAACTGGCGGGCGTCAAGGTGCGGTCGACGGAAGAGAAGAAAGTGTGAAGTATGAAGTATGAAGTATGAAGGATAAAGTGTGAAGGATGAACGTAGCGGCGGGTTCACCCCGCCATAAGATGAATGCTTTCGCCGTGGGTTGGCAGTATAAGGTCGCCGCTACGGCCTATTTCAACATTCTGCTATCGCACCGATTGAATGCTGTGAGCCTCAGGGAAGGAACGGCGTTTCGCCTTCGTGCGTGGTGGTGAAGTAAAAAGTGTTTCTGCCGGTCCGCAGGTCTTTCCCGTAGGTGAACACCAGGGACACGCCGCCCAGCACCCCCAGCTTGACCGACGCGCCCGTATCCCAAAGCCATTGGCGCGAGCCAAAGCCGTCCTGCCGGTCGTAGATCCTTCCGGTATCGACAAAAGGCGCCAGGCGCAGCCTGAACCACGCGTTCGCGTAAAGGTCCTTGTTGACCTCCCAGTTTGAGAGCAGATAGTCGCGGCCCAGCGGCGCGTTCCCTTTCTGGCCGTTGCGGGTCCCTATGTGCGCGCGCAGTGGCAAATCATTGTCGCGCTCGAGGCCGAGGATGAAGAGATCGTCAAAAGGGACACCGCCAAAGGTTTTGCCGCCGTAAATTGTTTCCGCCACTTCGTAATCGTCGCCGCGATGCTGCGGGAGCCAGTGTGCGCCCAGCGAACCCTGCAACATGCCGTAACGGCCAAAACCCGTCGCGTAAAAATCGCCCAAGGTCCCCTTCACATCAGAGCCAAGCGTGAATCGCCTTTCCGGCATTCTAAGCAACGCGTAATGGCTGCCTGCGCGGACTTCCGCCGAGGCGCCGTTGGTGAACACGGGATCGGCGGCGGAGGCGCCGGCAGGCAGATTGCGAAAACGCCGGTCAGACACGCTTAATCCCGCATTCCAGTTCCAGCGGCTGTTGGCGACGGCCTCGATGCCTCCGCCCAGTTCCAGCTTTTCCATGTTAAAGGCCTCGACCGGCACAGCAGCCTGATGAAGGGTCCGGGAAACATTCCAGTTTTCGTTGCGGCCGTCGGCGTAAAGCCGGAAACGGTATTTGGGGTTGCGCGTAAGCGGCGCGGAGACAGAAACAAAAGCGCGCCGCTTCTGATCGTCCCAGCGCAAGAGAGAGTTGATGTTCAGGGCAGACCCGCGAAGGTTATAAACCCCGGGATAAACTGTTTCGTAAGGCGCACCTCGCAGAAGTGAAACGAGCGCGGCGGCTTTGTTGGGGCCCAGACCGTCCCTTTCCACGGCGCTCAGTTTGAGATCGAGAGATCCCGACCCTTTGCCGGCGGCAGGCACAAGGTCGAGCCGGTAGGTGGAAAAAACTCCAAGCTGCCGCAGCCGCTGCAGAGTGGTCTGGTATTGCTCAAGCGTCAGAACGCTGGCGGGCGAGCAGGTAAAGGCGCGGTCGAGCAGGGCCGGATCGATGCGGAGCTGCGGGGGCGTCGTGATCTGGTTGATCCGTGGCTTGCCAATCCGGTTCCAGTATTTGAGAGCGGCTTCCAGGTTGCCGTCGAGGAAGTAGAGCGTGGCAAGAAAATTGATGGCGTAGCGGTCGTGCGGATCGAGCTGCAGGGCGCGGTGCAGGTGGCGCTCTGCCGTCTGGAAGCGTTTCTGCCTGAAGGCCACGCCGGCAAGCTCTACGGGAAAGCGCTTGTCGCGCGGATACTTCTTTTCGCCGGACTCGAAGGCGGCGTTCGCTTTGGCCCATCGCTCAAGCCCGGCAAAGGCCAGGCCGCGATAGTAATCCACGTCCGCCGACGCCGGGGGACATTGGCGGGTTCCCTGCAGGATGGGGTCCCAGCGGG
The DNA here is from genome assembly GCA_021789565.1 of Acidobacteriota bacterium. The sequence continues at coordinate 7,905 of JAJYJL010000185.1, read as the reverse complement.
CCTGGTTGGCAAGTCTTTCAAGCTCGGCCGTGTTGCGGCAGGCATTCTGCGCGCGGACGGCAAGCGGCACCGCCAGCAGGAGGAAAAGGACCGCGGCCGGGAATCTCAATGCCCCGGCGTGGGAACTGCGAGCAGGGTCCAGTTGTGCATCGGCCGCCATCGCGATTCAAAATTCCCGAGGTCCATCTTCAAGAGTTTTCGCTGCTCCGGATCGTTCACCAGGATAACTCCGTCCTGGCTTTCAAGCCCGACCACCACAACATAATGGAGCGGCCCGGACTTTCCGGAATCTTTCAGGCAGACGATGAGCGGCCGGCCTTTGGCAAGGTGGTCCTGCAGGTCCCGCCGCGTGCCGCGAAATGCAAACACGCGAAAGCCGTTCCGGCGGAAGTATTGCTCCATGTCAGAGGCATAGATGCCTCTGGCCTTCGGGCGGTAAAGCGCAGCCTGAATGCGGCGGGCCTGGGCAGCGGGCGGGATGGCGGCATCCTTGCCCCGCAGCCAGTATTGCATCACCATCGAAATGCAGGCGGCGCCGCACCCGTTGGCCTGCTGCCGGACAAAGGGAACGTCCAGCCAGAGTCCCGCGCCCGCCGCCAGAGCGCCGGACAGCGCCACCGCCAGCAACGCCGGCATCGTCCATGCGGCCGGCCGCCGAACCCATCGCATGGCGCTCAGTGGACCGCGATCAACACGATGACAGCAGCGCCAAGCGCGATCAGGATGTAAGTGATCTGTTGATTGGTCAAAGCGCCAGCGGCGAAATCCTTCTGCGCCTTGTCAGCCCGTGAGGCGAGCCGCGCCAGTTCCTGGTCGCTGAGCGACGGAACGGCATTCTTGATCTGGACGGGATCAAGATGAGCTGACTTAAACGACTTCTGGGCCTGCTCGGACGAGAAGAACTTGTTCACCTTGGCAATATTCTGTTGCCGCGTGCGGGCAGCGGAGGCGGTCGCTTGCTGAAGTTCCGCGGGTGAAACAACGTGGTTCTGTGTGGCCGCCGCCAGTGGGGATTGAACCGCAAACGCCAGGACAGCAATGAGAGAAGCGATGAGGATCCGGTAAGTCGATGAACGCAAAGTGATTCCTCCTTGTCGAACTTTGATTGCCCCTCCCCGCTCAATTCATTCTAAGGGGTAACGCTACATTTCGACAAGCGAAGACGGTTGGGGGTAGTGACTGAGCTTGAATTGTGGCACGGGCGTCTTCGCCCGTGCTGCGGTCAAAGGACACGGCCAGGATGGCCGTGCCACAAAAAAGGAACCCAACTGAGTCACCATCCGGTTGGGGAGGAGTTCTGGAGGGTCCCGGCCAAAGAGATGAAGGAATTTGAATCGGCTGCCCGATCGTCAGTAAATGCCCCGCACCAACCCGCCGTCGATGGAGACGGAAACGCCTGTGATGTAACTGGCGCGCTCCGAGGCGAGAAAGACCACCATGTTGGCAAACTCTTCCGGCCGGCCCAGGCGGCCGAGGGGTACCTGCCGCGCCCAGCGCTGCCGGATCTCGCCCGCATCGACGCCTTCGGCTTTGGCCAGCCTGCCCGAAAGTTCATCCAGCCGGGCAGTAAGCGTGTAGCCCGGGCAAACGTTGGTGACCAGAATGTTATCCTTTCCGTATTCGTTGGAAAGGGTCTTCACCAGGCCGCTGACCGCCGAGCGGACGGAATTGGACAGCACCAGGTTGTCTACGGGCTGCTTTACGGATGACGAGGTGATGGTAATCACCCTGCCCCACTTCCGCTGCTGCATCAGCGGCAGCACTTCGCGCACAAAATAAAGCGTGCTCATCAGGTTCAGATCCACTTCGGCCCGCCAATCCTCCACCGTCGTTTCCGCAAAAGGCTTGGCCGGAGGTCCGCCGGCGTTGGTCACGCAGATGTCCACGCGTCCAAAGCGGTCGTTCGTTTCCGAGACAAAGCTCCGGACTTGGTTGTAGTCGGTCACATCGACGGGCCGGGCCAGAACTTCGACGCCCGTTTCCCGGCGGATTTCTTCCGCCGTGCGGTTGATGTTCGATTCCGATCGCGAGCAGATGGCCAGCTTGGCGCCTTCACGCGCAAGGCCCAGGGCAACAGCTTTCCCGAGTCCCTGGCTCGATGCAGCCACGATGGCAACGCGGTCTTTCAATCCCAAATCCATTCTCTCGTCTCCCTGTCTGTTGGAACCGCCGGCCGCCCTGCCCGGCTAACCTTTGCGCAGGTAATCGTCCTGGCCGGCCAGCCAATCCGCGCGAGGTGGAGTAAAAATGTCGACGTCCATCGTGTCTTCAAGCGCCACCGCACTGTGAGGAACGTTCGATGGGATGTGCAGAATCTCCCCTTTTCGAACCGTGACCTCCTGTCCGCCGACATCAAACTTCAGAGCTCCCTCCATGATGTAAGTCATCTGCTCATTTTCGTGCTGGTGCAAAGGGACAATTCCATCCTTATCGATAAATACCTGCGCCACCATAATCTGGTCACCCGTGACCATTTTGCGCCAGATCTTGGGATTCAACTGCTCTTTACGTACTGAATCCCAGGAAAACAATTTCATAGCAATCCCTCCGCTTGTTCCTGCAGAAAATGCAGCCCTGAAAGTCAGCGCCGCATGCCAGAGAATCTCTGACGCGCAACGCTAACCTTTGCGCAGGTAGTTGTCCTGGCCGGTTATCCAATCCTGGCGGACAGGGACGAAGATTTCGAGGTTGAGGGTATCCTCAAGGGCCACCACTCCGTGCGGAACGTTCGAGGGGATGTGCAGGATTTCCCCTTTGCGGACAATCACCTCCTGCCCGTTGACGTCAAACTTCAGCGCGCCTTCCACGACGTAAGACATCTGCTCGTTTTCGTGGTGGTGGACGGGCACAACGCCGTCCTTGGCGATCGAGATCTGCGCCACCGTCATCTTTTCGCCGTTAACCACCTTGCGCCAGACGTTGGGATTCATCTGCTCTTTTCGCACCGTCTCCCAGGCAAACAACTGCATCGCGGCTCCTCCGGTTATTCCTGAAGTTTACAGCACTGCATTTTACATGCAGGGGCCGGGGTTTGGCGATAGAATATGCCGGAGTCTGGAGTCTTTCGAAGATGTCCACAGAATTCGCCAGAACAATCGACTGGCTGGCGGTTGCGTATGCGGCGCTGTATTTTCCGGTCCCCGTCTACTGGCTGGTGCTTCATCCCGCGGTCAACACCTGGCGCCGCATCGGTTACCGTTCCTTCTGGATTGCGCTGCCGGTGTGGGTTCTGTTCGGCGTTCCTCTGGCGCTGATGGAAGGGCCCCTCTTCGCCCACCGGTTGCCTCGCAACCCCGCGACCTACGCACTGGGAACGGCGTTTCTGGCGCTGAACCTCTGGGTCAGCCGGCGCGTGCATCAGGAATTCAGCTTCAAGAAGCTGGCCGGCCTGCCGGAATTGAATCCGGCCCATCCCCAGCGTGGAATCGTGGACAAGGGCATTTACGCGTGGGTGCGGCATCCGCGGTATGCCAACATGATGCTGGGCTTTATCGCCTTCGGGCTGCTGACCGGCGCCGCGGGAATTTTTCTGCTGGCAATCCTCACCTTCCTGTTGTATTTAATAGTCACGCCGCTGGAAGAGCGGGAACTCCGGGAACAATACGGTTCCGAATACGAAATTTACGCGCGCGTAGTGCCTCGGTTTCTCCCCCGTTTCTGGCGAAAGTCACGGAAATCATCGTAATCTGGGAGGTTCCCATGCGAAGCCTGGTTCAAGCGGTCCTGCTTGCGGGCCTCATGGTGTGGTCCGTGCCGCTGGCCGCACAGCAAGGCCACAGTTGCTCAAATTATTCCATCATTGTCGGCTCTCCTGAAGACCAGATGATGCTGGCCGTCAACGGGACAGACGATCCCAACGCCAAGGTTGCCGCCCTTGAAAAGTTTACTCAGCAGCATCAAGATTCCAGCTATCTGCATTGCGCGGAACAGCTTCTGACAAAGAGCTACGTCAAGCTCAAGCAATACGATCAGGCCATCGCCGCCGGACAGAAGGCCGTGGCCGCAGGCTACCTGGATGTTCCTTTCCTCGAAGATCTCCTTCAGGCCTACCTGGCAAGCGGCAAGAACAGCGAAGACGCTCTCGCGCTCATCATGAAGGCGCCTGCGCAAATCAAGGCTGAAACCGTGGTCCCGAGAAATGCCAGCGAAAGTGACGCACAGTATGCGGCCGCACAAAAGAGCGCCACGGAACGGGCCAAAAATGATACTGACTACATGGTCTATGCCTTCTTCGGGCTGCTGTCCCGCGTCACGGACCCCAGCCAGCAGATCAAGATGCTGGACCAGTTTACCCAGGCCTATCCCGAGGTCGCCCAGAAGCAGGCCGGCGAGCTGAATTACCGTTACGCGGTGGCGTACACACAGTCCAACCAGCCAGAAAAAGCTGATGATTATGCGGAGAAGGCCATCGCCGCGGAGCCCGACAACGTCCAGGCCCTGAACCTTGTGGCCTACGACTACGCCCTGCGGCGCCGCGTCAACCAGGCTAAAGCCGCCGAATACGCCACGAAGGCCCTCACCCTGGTCCCTCAAATGAAGAAACCTGAGGGATTATCAGACGAAGCGTTCAAGAGCCAGCAAGACACCCAGGAGGGCATGGCCCACCTGACGATCGGCTTTCTGGACCTTCAGAAAACCGGCGCGGCCCATCACACCGCCGGCGCTATCCGGGAGTTGAAGCAGGCCGCAGAACTCCTGAGCGCCATTCCTGAGTTCCAGGGCGAAGCCTACTATTTCCTCGGCTATTCCTATGAGGCTGACTATCCACCGCAACATCGCTCGGCCATGGCTGCGCTGGAGCAAGCTATCAAAATCCAGAATTCCATGCAGGGCCAGGCCCGCGAACTGCTGGCCAAAATCAGGAGCGTTGCCCGGTAGGCCGGGTTATCCATGGCGCGACAGGTCCAGGAGAAAGGGCACGACTTTAATCGTGCCGTCGGAACGCCGTCCGCACTTCTATTAGGGCTTCAGAGTCTGTGGAGAACTTCGACTTCCACAGGGTGCCGTTTTATGTCCGAGAGGTAATTGCTTACGCACGAACAAAAGCATTCTCGGCAAACGTTGTGGAAATCGCGTTTTCCGTAGTTTGCTCCCACACTCTAACAGGTTGTTGAAAAAAACAACCGTCATGCTGAGCGAAGCGAAGCATCTGCTGTATCTTACTGAAAACGAATAAAGCAGATCCTTCGCTTCGCTCAGGATGACGGAGCGCAGGGACTTTTTCAACAACCTGTTAGGCTGTGTCTTCGCGGGAGGCTCTTGCTTTTCTTCATTCCGCCCGACCCATTGCGATGATTGATTCGCGGGTGGCGCATACGTTCCGCAGTTTGGAATCTATGCGCCGGTGCCGGGCCGGAAAGTGAAGATGGTTCTCGCCGTAATAATGTTTCCGCCGGGGCATGGCGCCATTCTACATCAGTGGTGTTACGACATCCGCTCATGTCGCGAAAGAAGAGCTGCATCCATCGCAAAGGACGCGCCACCAGCCGTAACTCGTGCGATGATGCGTTAGGACCTGGACATACAGGGAGGAGAGCACGATGAGCAACGGGCAGGCGGCGCCTGAGACGAAAGGTGTTACAGTGATGCACCTTGCAACGGTTGACCTGGGCCCTGAGATCGAGGGCCTGGCAGGGCGCCAACTTCGAATGCGTATGGTGACCATTGAGCCGGGAGGCGTCTTCGGCCCGGTTCACGACCACAAAGACAGGCCAGGCATCGTCTACATACTGCAAGGAACCATCACTGACCATCGAAATGGAGTTGCTACGGACTACGGGCCGGGAGTGGGCTGGCCCGAGGATAGGAACACCACACACTGGCTCGAGAACAGAGGAACGATTCCGGCGGTGGAGATCTCGGTCGATATCGTCAGGCAAGAGTAAGATGACTGCCGGGAAGGCAAGTCGGTAGCCACGGTATCGATTCTCTGCCGCGGCGGGTCGCGCATACGTTCCGCCTCTTGGAATGTATGCGGCGTTTTGGTGATGCAGGATGTCGCAGTATCCCGGGAGAGATTTCATTACAGCCTGGAGTCGCACACATCGCCAACGCCGCGATCCCGCAAGGCGGGACGCCCGGCGCTGAGGGGAACTAAAGTGCTATTGACGAGTTGGCAATGGAATTGTCTAATTCGGGAGGCTCACTTTCGGGGATTCCACAGCCACCCGCCAGCGTGTTAAGTCTCCAGGAGTATTCGCTGCGGACCGCGGCTCGGAATCGCAGTGAACAGTAATGAGAAACCAATCTCTCGACATTCTGCGGGGAATCGCGATCTTGCTGGTTGTAGGGTACCACTTCAGCCGCATTCCTCTTCTTTTCAACTTCGGATGGACCGGCGTGGACCTGTTCTTCGTGCTCAGCGGGTATTTGATCTCCGGTCTGTTATTCTCAGAATACAAACGGTCAGGGCGTCTAAACGTCCCAAGGTTTTGGATTCGTCGCGGTTTCAAGATCTACCCGTCGTTCTACGTTATGATGGCAGTCACCGCGGCTTCTCTCTATGCAGCATCGGGGCACGAACACGCGGGGATTGTAGAAGAGTGCCTTTTTGTTCAGAATTACGGGCCGCACATTTGGGACCATACGTGGTCGCTGGCGGTGGAGGAACACTTCTATTTGCTTCTGCCACTCCTGCTTATTGCCTTAATTAAATTTTCACCAAACCGTGCAGATCCTTTCGCCAGCCTTCCACGCATATTCGTCGGTGTCGGCTTCGTTTGTCTTGGGCTCAGGATTATCGCGCAATCGGACGGAATGAACTGGGTCGCGATCCATACCGAGACGCATCTCAGGATCGACTCTCTGTTTGCGGGTGTATTCCTGGGCTACATTAAGCATTTCCACAAGGAGACTTTCGCCTCCCTGACGCGAAGGCCCCTATGGGTGCTGGGGATATTATTCCTAATTCCGGCAACAATGATGCGGGCCTACAACCCTTTTATGAATGTCTGGGGACCCACGATGTTGTATATCGGCTACGGCTGCGTCCTGCTATCGATGGTTGAAAGGCTGCCATCAAGAGGCCTGCTGGCGCGCGGGACATCGTACATTGGCAGATATTCATATTCCATCTATTTGTGGCATGGAGTAGCGTGGCCGTTGCTGTTCAGGGGCCGTTTCGACCTTCGCTTTCTGGTTCTGGGGGTGCTCGTCTCAATCCCGTGCGGAATCCTACTTTCCAAGATGATCGAGATGCCCGCGCTGCATTTCCGAGAAAAGCTGTTTCCGTCGAGGTCAGCGGCAGCCCCGGTCCTTCATCCTCAGTTTGCCCTAAACCACTGAAGACCCCACCGCCGGGTCGCGCATACGTTCCGCCTTCTTGGAATGTAGGCGGGCCTTCGGAACCGTCCCATTGCGCCCGCCGATGATATCGCCGGCCCGCCAATCAATTCCGAACTAAAACCGCCAGAATGCAGCAGCGACGTTGAGCCGTGATAACAAAGGCGTGGAAAGAAGGGAAAAGAGAAGTGTGAAGTATGAAGGATGAAAAGGCGGCGGAATTTGTACAAAACACCCCTCACCCGGCCGCTTGCGCGGCCACCTTCTCCCCTTGGAGAGGGCCTGGGGTGGTGGGCTGCGGTCGTTATGGCAGGGGCTGAAGCCCGCGAAATTGCCGTCCTTTTACGGCACGACTGAAGTCGTGCCCTTTCGCAAAAGCCTCCACGACGAATAAACTCGTCTTTCACAAAAGCCTCCACAACGAATAAACTCGTGCCTCTTCACAAACTCGTGCCCCTTCTGTTCAAGGCAATTCCTCCAATGCCCGATGCGAAAGGCGCGGGTGGCGCTGCAAAACACCCCTCACCGGGCCGCTCGCGCGGCCACCCTCTCCCCTTGGAGAGGGCCTGGGGTTGTGGGGTGCCGTCGTTATGGCAGGGGCTGAAGCCCGCGAAATTGCCGCCC
>JAJYJL010000184.1 GCA_021789565.1 Acidobacteriota bacterium | reverse complement strand
TTGTTGCCGGATCCTCGGGCAAACATGTCCGGAACGCTCCGCTTTGCGCCGATCGTAGATGGATGGGTCCTGCCGGATACACCAAATCATCTGAATGCCAAAGGCTCGGACAACGACGTTCCTGTGATTACTGGCTACCAGGCAGGCGACTCCGCACTCTTTGCTGAGCGGAGCAACACGCTTGACGAGTATCATCAGTTCCTTCAAAAGCGGTATGGCGCAATGGCCACAGAGTTCGAGAAGCTCTATCCGGTCACCAGGATGGAAGATGTTGGAAACGCGACAATGGCTAGCAGTCAGGATCGTGACCGCGTTTCTATGTATCTGTGGGCGAGCGCCCGCGTCAGGAGCCATCACGAGCCCGTCTTCACGTACTACTTCGATCGCGCCATCCCGTGGCCTCAGCATCCTGAATTCGGTGCTTTCCATACTGGTGAGATTCCCTACTTCTTTTTGAACCTGAAGATGCTTGATCGTCCCTGGGAGAAGAAAGATTTCGAGCTAGCAAATCAAGTCTCTTCCTACCTGGTGAACTTCGCCGCTAAGGGCGATCCGAACGGCCCTGGGCTGCAACGTTGGTCCAACGTTCATCCAGATGCGAAGGAGACGATGGAACTCGGAGTACGCTGCGGAGCCATGCCTTTGGCTGATAAAGCGAAGGCCGATTTCTGGATCCGTTACTTCAACTCGCCGGAAAGCAAACATGCTGTTCCATTCTGAGGCGCCGCATTGATTTCGTGAGCCTCGATTAGGGCAAATGGATCCAATTCGGCGCCAACAACCCCCAGCATTTGAATTCTCTGCGCGCGTTGTCTCCAAGGATACGGCAGGTATCGCCCGGGAATTAGCACCTGCGTGAAGCGTCGCGAAAGATCTCCGCTCACATGGCATCCACGCGAGAATTTCACTGTGGAATGACCCATGCCGGGATCGCTGAGTTGGGCACCATCCGCCAACTCTAAATCTTTACTTTTTGACACGGCTTGATAGGGTGAACCCGGCCATTGATTTTGTGGGATTCAGGCGGTAGGTTTCTCCTGCTCATGAGTCACACCTATATAAGGATGGGAGTCGATGTTCTTCGCAGTAGCAGATTGCTCCTGGAAATCTGTTACTTGGCTATCAAGTCCCACGCATAAACATCCTCGATGGTTGAATTACGGACGGCCAGTGGCGCATCGTCCCGTGTCAATCCAATCCAATCCCCTAAAAAGAACGGCCCGCGTTCAATATCGGACAAATCTACATACTTCATTACATGACGGTCTGCCAGACTCACCCGGAAGACGGCGCGTACAGGGCTGGAGACAGACAGGAAGTAAATATACTTTCCGTCGTGTGACCAGTTGGGGTAGTTTCCAGGCATCTCTGTAAGGGCGCTCCACTTCCTCGACGAGAAATCGAACAAGTACAAGCGTTGATCTTCGCCGCTCACAGCAACAATGGATCGTCCGTCTGGAGACCACCTCGGAAATGAATACCCAATCGATTCGGGCAAGGTGGTGATACTGCCCGAGGCGACATCCAAAATGTAGATCCCGCGTGGCTGCGACATCGGTGGCACATTGCTGAAGACCAGGTGCTGTCCGTCAGGAGACCAATCGGGGTATCCCGTTGCCGATTCATCGCGCGATACGGAGCGGGCTGTGCCACCATCCGCAGGCACAATGTAGACATTCCAAGGTCCTGTGAAGCTATTCGCCATGAATGCAATGGTCTTACCGTCCGGCGACCAGCCCGGCATGATGGTCTGCCTGAATTTCTGCGTCAGTCGGATACATTGGGTTCCATCCGACCGGCATTGCCAGAGGTTGTTATCGTCCAGGCTGGTGTATGCGATCCAATTCTTGTCTTTGGAATACGCCATGGTTCGCACCGAGATGTTCGGAGCCACAGGGAGGAATTGGTGAAGTTGTGAGTTGTACCGTACGAGCTCACCTTTGGGCGCCTCGGCACGGACGAATAGCTTTCCCCCATCTTTACTCGCGAGTGGGCTAAGGTAGCTAACTGCGCCGGTAATCAATGGAAAAGCCTTATTTGGAATAGGAAAGACAAAACCACTTTGATCTCTCTGCGCCCAAATCTGAAATGTGTTCCTGACGCGAGCCTGGAACAAGAAGAAGTTGCCGTCCATTGTCCACGAACCACAACACACAAAATCATGCATCTCTGGGAACAGACGGCGCAGCTTCTCATTCTTCGCTTCAACTTCCCAAATCGAAGTCTCTTCGGTATGTTTATCAATTACTGTAAAGCGCACTCTCTTTCCGTCTGGCGACCATTTGAACCAGAAGGCGTTTCCGGGAACATGGAAAAGCAGCCGACGGTCCTTCCCATAAGTGTCGGTTGCATACACATCACCTGCGGTTGAGTAGAGTATGGTCTTTCCATCTGGGTACCACGCCGCATCGTACGCCGCGATATCCCCCACCCTTTCCGCTATCCCGCTGTCCAATTGAATATAAAGTGGGTTGAGTTGATCTCGAGTACGTACGAGATCGCGCAGGAGCATACTTCGGCCATCGGGAGAGAGTGCACACAACTCAGGGTTCGCGAGATTCGTTGTAATGGCAGTGCTTGATCCGCCTGGAATCGACGCTGCCCCTATGCCATATCTTCCGTTTTCGTATTGCGGAAACAGAATTTGTTCTCCATTGCTCAGCAAGGGGGACAGAATGCGTTGGTGCGATCGAGTAACGCGACTCGGATTTGTTGCCAGCAAGTCCTCCGGATCTACGCGCCACAGCCCGGAGGCTCCGGAGAGAACGGCGGTTGCGATGGTGAGGGATGCCGCAATCACAAGCCCACTTTGCCAGAGTCTCCACTTGCGAGTTGCCGGTGCAGCCAGATTCGGAATGCCTGCGGTTGTACTCAGGGTGGGATGCATTGGCGGCGAATCGTTTGGAGTCTCAGGGCCCCGCTCTGGTGGAGTAGCCTCCGCATCCTTTGAGCGGTAGGAGCCAGCTAACCACGCGTCGAGTTCGTGTCGGTAGGCAAAGACAGCCTGTCGCTGACCGCCTGGGACGCGGTGCACTGGAAGCCCTCTTTCCTTTTCCCAGCGGATGGCTGTACGAGCGTCACGTCCTAGATAAGTGGCGATCTCCTTCCAGGAGTCAATGCGGTCTGTGAAGGAGGACGATTCTGTCAAAACCCTACCTCATGCACCGGGAGTCCACAATCGCCGAGAAAGGGCAGATAACACGCAATGTCATCGAATGCCTACCGGTGTCGGTTCCGGGAATTTGAGTCAGTATACCTACGCCTCACGGAAAGAAAAGTGATTTTGATAAATACCAGCCTGTTACACGGGCGTGACCCGAGGGGTCACACATGTGCGAAATATGTCTTCATAGTCGCCAATTCAACGCCGGATCACCCTGCTCTCGATTGAGTTCCTCATTCCAAAGAGCTGGGCGCATTGGGAAGGCGCCTCAATTTGATGGACCGGAATCGATAACAGTCCGGTCCCGGACGGCGCGCCGTGGACGGGCCGACGCTGCCGCGCTGCGAAACGCCAGGGCAGGGCGGAATTTCCGGCACTGGCCCAAGGTTCGTTCCTGCGCACAACCGTCGAGGCTCTTTCGGCTTCGCGCTGACACCAGTTCTATCTGTATATAAGGGGGCGCGGGCTGGTCAGCGCGGGAAAGGATGCAAACGAGGGGAGAGCGTGGAAGGCTTTCGACACAACTTACTATCGGCACGAAGGCCCCGTGAGCTTCGACGGATCCAGCCTTTTGGCAACTGGCCGAAGCGCCCGCACGAAGCTCACGCTGGCAGGAGCGGCTTCGCGCCTGGCCGCTTGCACCTCCTGAGGCCTGCTCTTCTGGCGTCGAGAATCCCGGGGCCTGAACCTGCTGGAAGACGCAAAACTCCTGATTCGCACACAGCGCTCTCAAACAGTTGAGGGAAGTCCGTTGTCCTGTGCCGTCGCCTGGAAGATGCGTGATCTGCCACAAACCTGCGCGAAGGAAAGTGGACTGCATCCTTGGCGCGCCATCGACTCGTAGTGGTCAGTCCCCGGAGTAATGCATGGAATAGATCTCCCATGTATTGATGTAACGCAGCAGAAGCACCGCGTGGTCCGGGGTCAGCGTGAACCAGGTCGAGATATCCCCCGGGACTCGGACCATTGAAGACAAATCCACAAATGGCTCCGCCTTGTTGTCCTTGAGCGCAATGCGGAGGATCGCAGGATGATCTCCCGTCGGCACACTGGCAAATACGTACTTGGAGTCCGGGGACCAACTCAGATCATTCCCGCTCACTCCGACTGCGATCCTGCGCCACTGGTGCCCGGCGATATCGTAGAGCCACACCTCCTGCTTTGCCGTGCGAAGCGCTGCAAGGAAGCGACCATCCGGTGACCATCTCGCAGTCCCCAGGTCCTCGGAACCCGGGATGAGCAGTTCCTGTGCTGTGTCGATGTTGATGCGCCGAATCACGCAATTTCCCGCCTCCTCGCAATCGACCGTTCCATAGGCGAGCCACTTTCCGTCCGGAGACCATGTGGGAGCACCCTGCTGGTCCGTTCCCGAGGAAGCTTCCTCCATCGGGCCGCCTGCCGGCCGGATCAAGTAGATCCTCCAGGCCTTTTCTTTGGTTCTTGCCATAAAGGCGATCTGTTTCCCATCGGGTGACCAGCGTGGAAGTTCCATCGCCTCCTGCGGCGTAACCAGCTGCCTGCGCGCGCTTCCATCCTGGTGACTGATCCACAGGCTCTGGTCTGATGGATCGACGTAGGCAATCCACTGGCGGTCGGGCGAGAAATCCACATCCTGAGCCGAGATGCCCGGCAAAAAGTGGGTGAAGCTCCTCGTCGTCGGGTCGTAACGCTCCAGGTCACTGCTGAGAGAGGTGCGGCAAGTAACCAGGAGCTGATGGTGGGCTGGATCAATCGCGATTTCAGAAGACGGCCCCGGCATATCCATGAGCTTGGCCTGGGAATAGTCCACCCCGGTAAGGCCCCACCTGCGTCGCATCTCCCAGAGACTGCTCTCATGCGAGTCCCCACGGAGCACAAGCGCGAGTGCGCCTTTGCTGTCCCAGGCAACCCCATGACTGCTGGGTATCATGGGCGTCTTGAGAGGGAAAAGCGACTGAACAGTTGAAGAATCCTTACCGATCAGGACCATACCCCAGAGAGCAAATGGTCCCGCCCCTTTCGAGCTCAAAGCCAAGCGGATCGTCTGCCCGTCTGAGAGCCACCAGAGTTCGTGCACGGAACTTGCAAAGGTATATACCTGCTCGACCGCCGTCCCGGACGGTGTTGTGAAATAGATTGAATTCCCATAGGCGAATGCAATTCGATTCCCGTCAGGAGACCATCGCGCCGCATGGCAGACAAATGCGCCGACCCGCCGGGGACTGCCGCCGTTGACCGGCACAATCCAAAGTTGCCGCTCTTGTTCCATCCCATTCCAGACGAGAACAAGAAGGTCTTTACCGTCGGGAGAGATTGCTTCAGGCCTGGCACTCGTGAAGGGTGTCGAGATCAAGCGAATGGGGCCGCCGGAGACAGGGACAGATGACAAGAGCATCTTGCCATCTTGGATGGCGCTGAAATACGCTTGGACGCCATCGGTGACGATGCCATCCTTCAGCGAGTCGTCGTCCGTCAGTGGAGTGAGACCAGAGACCTCGATGCCAGGTTGGAATGTGAACGCCCGAACTGTAAAGGCAGTTGTGGCCAGAATAACGACTGCTGCAAGGGCAGAAACTGCCCAAATCCCTCGTAACGACCAAGACTCGACTGCATTCTGAGGAACCGGCTGCACCGGCGGAGCCTCCACAACGTCTGCGACAGGAGGACGGACGAGTCCTTCCGAAGCATCCGTCTCGTCGTCGCCTTGCTGCAACCATGCATCAATCTCATCCCGCCATGCATAGACGGCTTGCCGCTGTCCTCCCGGGACGCGATGCACGGGGAAGCCCCGGGTCTGCTCCCAGCGGATGACCGTACGAACGTTGCGGCCGACATAGGCAGCAATCTCTTTCCATGAATCCAGACGATCCGTCACTGGAGGACCTTCTGCCATCCGCTCGGCCTCAAATCCAAACTGCTGGCTTATCAATGTCCGTGGGGCGGCAAGTTCGTAAAATATTGCTCAAACATTAAACGACAAGACTGCCATGTTTGTCCCGAACTGTAACTGCCACCTGAGCAAATCATTGGACACGGATATCTGTTTCGGCTTTGGTTTTATGTGATCCCGATCACACAGGGCAGTTCATGACACCGATTGTCAGTGACGCAAGGGCCGCGACGGAGATTTGCTGAAGCCTTAGTATTCGCCGCGCCAAAATGGGGAACGCTGGCGTCAATTCATGCCTGCAAATGTCATCTGATGTCAGTTGAGAATCCAACGTAATTCGGCTCAACTTATGCCCACAGACGGAAAATCGTGCCCGCTCGACCCAGCTTGCAGCCGCAACTCGGATGTATGGGCTGAACACTCGCTGAAGAGTGGTACGGGGACATGTGCATATTGGCTGGTTAGGCAGGCAGCCTATGCGCGCACGAGCCCATTTTTCGTGATCTGGGGGATCGAATGCGGAAGCTGGCTTTGCTTGTTGTCACCGTTGCAACATTTCTCCTAACTCAGTTGTCTCTGGCACAGCAGCTTCGATCAGCGGCCACCATGACTTCCCAAACGTCATCGTCTCCAGGTCTCCTACCGCCTGGAGGCGCTTTGCCGAAGCTTATGCCGCCCTCCATGCGGCGCGATCTTCTGTCACGATCTCTTCGCGCTCAGAGCGTCAGGAGCTCAGCTACAACTACTTATGGAACGGGCATTCTATCGACCATCGCCGGGGGCAATTTCAATCAAAATGGCGGAACGGCGCTTAACGTGGGGCTGGGATTTCCAGCGGGACTTGTTCAGGACGCTTCCGGCAACAGCTACATGGCCGCCCAGGGTTTCAATGAAGTGCTGAAGATCGACCCGTCAGGAAAAGTCACCGTGATCGCGGGAAATGGCAGCGGCGGGTATTCCGGTGACGGCGGCCCGGGGACCAGTGCGGTTCTAAACTCCCCGGCAGCTCTGGCCCTTGACAACGCGGGAAATCTCTATATCGCTGACCTGTTGAACTTTGTCATCCGCAAGCTGAACCTTTCGACGGGGAGCATCAGCACAATTGCAGGTCTCGGTCCTGCCAGCGGAGTTGTCTGTGCCGTCGCCAAAGATGCATTGGGTGATGGCTGCCCTGCGACGCAAGCTCAACTTGGATATGTATATGGTCTGGCCTTCAGCCCCCAGAATGGAATTCTCTATTTTACAGATGGCTTTGGGCTGGTTCGGCAGATTGATTCGACGGGCACAATCACCGTCGTAGCCGGGGCATATCCAACACCCACGATTTGCGCCGCAGCGACGGACGGTTACGGCGATGGCTGCCCAGCAACCTCTTCTATCCTAGGCTATCCCGACGGCATCGCAGTAGACAGCTCCGGAAGGATCTTCGTTGCGGATAGTGGGGCTTCCATCATTCGTGTAATTGCCAATGGAACAATCCGCCTCATTGCAGGCCAGGCGAATATGACTGGTACCCCAATGTCTGGTTATTCCGGCGATGGTGGACCCTCCACGGCTGCACTGCTTTTTGAGCCAGGCACTCTCTTCCTCGACAACTACAGCAATTTGTACTTTGTCGATGCAGGCAATGACGTCGTCCGCAAGATCTCTTCGGGGATTATCAGCACGGTCGCTGGAATAGCGGGAAAGAGTGGATTTTCGGGGGATGGAGGGCCGGCAACAGCCGCAAATTTTAATCTGGGTTCCAATTCAGGCCTCGCCGTCGATCCGTTAACGGGGAATCTCATCATCGCGGATTCGTACAACCAGCGAATTCGTCAAGTTCTGCCCGACAGCAATGTGCAGACTGTGGCGGGAAATGGATATAGCAACTATTTTGGCGCAGGCGGCCTGGCAACCAACGCCGGCATTGCAAACCCCTCGGCGGTTGCTGAGGATCATGCCGGAAACCTCTACATCGCAGATGCTAACAACATTGTCTGGAAGGTGAATGCCAGCAGTGGAGTGATTACGAAGATTGCGGGTACGGGCGCTGCGGGCTACAGCGGCGATGGAGGTCCTGCTGCGAGCGCGGCTTTGAATTCTCCGACGGGGCTGGCGTTTGATGCGGCAGGCAATCTCTACATTGCGGATTTCGGCAATCAAGCCGTGCGAAAAATTGATGCAACCACAGGGATCATCACGACCGTCGCCGGTGGGCCGATCTCAACCATCACGGTTTGCTCAGGCACAACCGATGGCATTGGCGATGGTTGTCCCGCCACGCAAGCTTATTTGTTCCCGAGTTCCGTGGCTGTGGATGCGGGCGGCAATCTCTATATAGCCGATAGCGTATTTAGCATCATCCGCGAAGTCTCGGCTGCTTCCGGGACTATCTCAAGCGTTGCCGGAACCGTGGAACAGTACGGATTTGCAGGAGATGGGGGACCGGCAACAAGTGCCAAGCTGTTCGATCCCTGGGCTATCGTGCTGGATAGCAGTGGCAATCTGTACATTGCAGACACCTACAACTATCGTATTCGCGAGGTCACAGCATCAACCGGCATCATCCAGACCGTTGCAGGCAATGGCCTTTTTGGCTATTCGGGCGATGGGGGTGCTGCGACAGCAGCATCTATTGGCGATGTCTACGGAGTTTTCACCGACAGCGCAGGAAATCTCTATTTCTCTGACTTGTCTAACAATGTCCTGCGCGAAGTGGATACGACCGGTACGATCTCGACGATTGCAGGCACTGGATCTGCGGGCTACTCCGGCGATGGTGGACAGGCGACGCAAGGCGAGTTGAGTGAACCATGGGGACTTCTGATCGACAGTAGCGGCAACCTCATCTTCGCGGATAGCAACAATTCACGGGTACGCAAGATCTCGGCTGCCACAACCCAGATTGCGCCTGCAGTAACCGTGTCTCCGTCTCCGTCGAGCGTGACGTCGGCACAAGCGCTGACAGTCACAGTGTCGGTGGCTGGAAGTGGGACCAATCCAGTGCCCAGTGGTGCTGTGTCCATCACGGGCGGTGGCTATACTTCAACCGTTGTAGCGCTAGCGAGCGGAAGCGCGACGTTTGATATTCCAGCAGGCGCCTTGAGCGTCGGTACTGATACGCTAACGGCCACCTACACACCGGATATTTTGAGTTCCTCAACCTACAGCAGTGCGACAGGAACAGCATCTGTCACTGTGACAGCTGCCCTACCCGCGGCAATCACGCCATCTGTATTGGTTACACCGTCGGCAACGAACATTACTGCAACCCAAACACTGACGGTGGGAGTGACGATCGGCGGTGGGACCGGCAATCCGATCCCCACAGGCACAGTAACGCTCACCGGTGGCGGCTATGCTTCGGCAACGACTCCGTTGGCGAGCGGTTCAGCTTCGATCAGTATTCCGCCGGGGATGCTCAGTACGGGAAGCGACACGCTGACGGCAAGTTACTCCGGAGACGCGAACTACTCCTCAGCCACCAACACGGCAACTGTCACAGTAACGTCCACAACGCAGGTTACAGCTACCTTCAATGCGGGCATCGTTCTGAATACTGGCAGCCTGACACTGAATTCACCTACGGGAATGGCAGAGGACAGTGCGAATAACTTGTACCTGGCTGATGTTGGGAGTAACCGCATCATCGAGGTCACAGCATCGGGTGTTGCGAGCGTTGTGAACGTGGGAACCCCGGGAGGGACGTCACTGAACATGCCTCTCGATGTCGGTGTTGATAACAAGGGGGATATTTTCATCGCGGACACTGGCAATAACCGCGTCGTCGTGGTCGCAGCATCGGGAACATCCAGTGTTTTGAACGCCGGAACCCCAGGAGGAGTGGGGTTAAG
>JAJYJL010000183.1 GCA_021789565.1 Acidobacteriota bacterium | reverse complement strand
GGGGTCGCGGCCAGGAGACCTACGGTGAGGACCCGTTTCTCACCTCGCAGCTTGGCATGGCGTTTGTCCGCGGAGTGCAGGGCAACAATCCGAAATATCTCGAGGCGGTGGCCACGCCCAAGCATTTTGCCGTGCACAGCGGCCCCGAACCGTTGCGCCACGGCTTCAACGCCAAAGTCACTCCGTACGATCTTCGAGACACCTACTTCCCTGCTTTCCGCGCCACTCTCGAGGACGCGCACGCGGATTCCACCATGTGTTCCTACAACGCCATCAACGGGGCGCCCGCCTGCGCAGACACTTTTCTCCTGCAGAAAACCCTGCGCGACAGGTGGGGATTCCACGGTTACGTCACCTCCGACTGCGGCGCTGTTGACGACATCTTCACCGGGCACCACTACGCGCCCGACCTTGAACACGCTTCCGCCTTGGCCGTCAAGGCCGGCACCGACACCACCTGCGGCAACGAATACGTTACCCTGGTGAAGGCCGTGAAGGATGGGCTTATCAAGGAAAGTGAAATTGATACCTCGGTGAGGCGGCTGTTTACCGCCCGCATGCGCCTGGGCATGTTCGATCCCAAAGCGGACGTTCCCTTTAATAAAATTCCCATGTCTCAGGTCAATTCGTCGGCACATCGCGAACTGGCCCTTCGCGCCGCCCGCGAATCCATGGTGCTGCTGAAGAACAACGGCATTCTGCCGCTGAAACCCGGCGTGCACACCATTGCCGTCGTCGGCCCGAATGCAGAATCCCTCCCGGCCATTGAAGGCAACTATCACGGCACGCCTCCTCAACCCGTGCTGCCGATTGACGGCATGCGGAAAGTGTTTGCCGGCAAAGCGAAAATCCTCTACGCGCAGGGCTCGCCGCACGTTTCGGAATTCCCGGCGCCTGTGCCCCAAAACGCCTTCCGTCCGGCGGCAGGCTCCAGTGCCATGGGACTGAAAGCGGAATATTTTGCAAACGCAAATTTCTCCGGCAAGCCTGCGCTCACCCGCACGGATTCGCAAATCCAGTTTAACTGGAGCGCCGCCGCTCCGGCGCCGGGCATTCCGATGAAAGCATTCTCCGTCCGCTGGACCGGCACGCTCACCCCGCCCGGCCCCGGGGATTACACCTTCGGCATCCACCAGCCGGACTGCTACCCCTGTGAGGACCACGAGGCGATCCACGTTTACCTGGACGGCAAACTGGTACTCACCAGCACCAGCTTCAACCGAAAGCCGGCGCCCGGAACTTTCAAAGTGCATTTCAACAACGCAAAGCCGCACACCCTTCGCCTCGATTACTCGCATCGTGCCCCGTTGTTCGGCGCTGGAGTCACGCTGGAATGGAAACCGCCCGTCGATGTGCTGCGTGAGCAAGCGGTACGCATCGCAAAGCAGGCTGACGTCGTGGTTGCTTTTGTTGGTCTGTCGCCGCACCTCGAAGGCGAGGAAATGCCCATCAAAATTCCAGGCTTTGACGGCGGCGACCGCACCAACCTTCAGTTGCCGGAGGTCCAGAAGGATTTGCTGCACGCGCTGGCCGCAACCGGCAAGCCTTTGGTGGTGGTGTTGCTGAACGGCAGCGCGGTGGCTGCCAACTGGGCCGAGGCACATGCTGCCGCCATCCTTGACGCGTGGTATCCGGGTGAAGTGGGCGGCACGGCCATTGCCGAGACCCTGGCCGGCCAAAACAATCCCGCCGGCCGGCTCCCGGTCACCTTTTATAAATCCGTCAGCCAGCTTCCGCCCTTCACGGATTACTCCATGAAGGACCGCACCTACCGCTACTTCACCGGCGAGCCGCTTTACGGTTTCGGCTACGGCCTCAGCTATTCGAGTTTCACTTTCAGCAACATTCAGCTCTCAACCTACTCCGTCAAGGCCGGACAGCCGCTCACCGTGGAGGCGGATGTGAAAAACACTTCTGGCGTTGCAGGCGATGAGGTGGCCGAACTTTACATCGAATACGGGCAGAGGGCGGACGCTCCCATTCGCGCCCTCAAGGGCTTCCAGCGGATTCATCTGGCGCCGGGCGAGACGCGCCGCGTCAGCTTCGCGCTTGACCCGCGGGATTTGAGCCTCGCCACAGAAAACGGCGCGCTCGTGGTTGAACCTGGCAGCTACACGGTCTTCGTGGGTGGCAGCCAGCCCGGCAAAGGCGCGACGGTCGCGAGTGCTACATTCGAAATCACCGGAAGGAAAGTTGAAAGCACGAGACTCGTTAACCGATGAGAAGCCAGACATCCTCTTCCAAAGCCAAAGACAAGTTCGCGCTGGGGATCGATTACGGCACGGAGTCCGGCCGCGCGGCCGTGGTGCGCGTGGCGAATGGCGAACTGGTATCGAGCGTGATCGTCCCCTACCCCGACGGCGTGATTGATGCAAGGCTCCCGGGCGGCGCAAAGCTTGAGCACGACTGGGCCTTGCAGAACCCGCGCGATTATCTGCAAGTGTTGGAAAAGGGGGTCCCCAAAGCGCTGAAGGCCGCGGGCGTTAAAGGCGGGCAGGTGATCGGCCTGGGCACCGACTTCACGGCCTCCAGCCCCATGCCCGTCAAACGCGACGGCACGCCGCTCTGCTTCCTGCCGAAGTTCCACAAGCATCCGCACGCCTGGGTCAAGTTATGGAAGCATCACGCGGCGCAGCCGGAAGCCGACCGCATCAACGAAATCGGCCGGGAACGCAACGAAGATTTTATCCGCGTCTACGGCGGCAAATATTCCTCGGAGTGGTTCTTCTCAAAGCTGCTGCAGATTGTGAATGAAGCGCCTGCCATTTACGACGCCACGGAGCGGTTTATCGAAGCCGCCGACTGGATTGTGTGGCAGTTGACGGGCGAGGAAAAGCGCAGCACCTGCACGGCGGGCTACAAGGCCATGTGGGTGAAGGGCAAAGGATTTCCTGCGGCAGATTTTTTCCGGGCCCTGCATCCTGCGCTCGCAAACGTGATCGGCACGCGGGTACCCGAAGACTACTATCCACTGGGGGCGCGTGCCGGCGGGCTCGCGGCGGAATGGGCGCGGAAGACGGGCCTTCGCGAAGGAACGCCTGTTTCCGTCGGCAACGTGGACGCGCACGTTTCGGTGCCCGCCTGCGCGGTGACGGAGCCGGGTTCGCTGGTGATGATTATGGGCACGTCGATTTGCCACATCCTATTGGGCGCGCAACGGCAGATGGTGGAAGGCATGTGCGGCGTGGTGGAAGACGGCGTGGTGCCGGGGCTGTGGGGATACGAAGCCGGACAGTCGGCCGTGGGCGACATCTTTGCCTGGTTCTTTGAAAACGGCGTGCATGAGTCGGTGCATCGAGAAGCGCGCCGCAGCAGGGTCCCCTTCACCACCATTCTGGAAAAACAGGCCGCGGCGCTCGCGCCGGGCGAGTCAGGCCTGCTGGCGCTCGACTGGTGGAACGGCAACCGCTCGGTGCTGGTAGACGCCGGGCTTACGGGTGTGCTCCTGGGCCTTCGCCTCGCGACCAAACCGCACGAAATTTACCGCGCCCTCATCGAGTCCACGGCCTTTGGCACGCGGCAGATTATTGAAGCCTTCGAGTCGCGCGGCGTCGAGGTGCGCAATCTGGTGGCCTGCGGCGGCCTGCCGGAGAAGAACCATCTGTTGATGCAGATCTATGCCGACGTGACAGGACGCGAGATCAAAATTGCCCGGCAGCCGCTCACCTGCCCGGCGCTGGGTTCCGCCATGCACGGCGCCGTAGCTGCGGGGCGCGCGGCGGGAGGCTACGATAACATCTTTGAAGCGGCCCGCAAGATGGCGCATCTGCAGAAAGGTTCCTACCGACCGCGTAAGAAGGCGCACGAAGTGTACGACCGAATTTTTGCGGAGTACCGCACGCTGCACGATTATTTCGGGCGCGGCGCCAACGACGTGATGAAGCGGCTGAAGGCGCTGCAGGCCGGGCAGGCGGCGCTCCACTGAGGATTGCAAAATAGGGTGACAACGCTTGTTTGTAGCGTTGCCGTCCCGGCGGCATTTTTCAGGGCCGGCAGGATGCCGGCGCTACGGGAGTCCGGCACTCTATGAGGCGATCCTCATTCGGCTGGGAGCGCCGGCAACTGCCGGTATACGGGAGGCATGAAGGATGAAGGTATCGGAACAACTCCGCCGCGAGGTGTGGGAAGCGAACCTGGGCATCTTCCGCGCGGGCCTCGTGACCATGCACGCCGGCAACGCCAGCGGAGTGGACCGCAAGCAGGGCCTCGTGGTAATCAAGCCGAGCGGCATGGACTACGACAATCTGCGGCCCGAGGACATGGTGGTGACCGATCTCGAAGGGCGCAAGGTCAGCGGCCGCTGGAACCCTTCGGTCGATCTGCCCCATCACCTTTATCTTTACAACCATTGTCCCGAAATCGGCGGCGTCATCCACACCCATTCGAATTACGCCACCAGCTTTGCGCTGCTGGGCCAGCCCATTCCGGTTTACCTGACGGCCATCGCGGATGAATTCGGCGCCGAGGTTCCCTGTGCGCCCTACACCGACAACCAGGGCGACCATATCGGTGAAGGTATTGTGAAGCACATGAACAAGGCGCCGGCGGTGTTGCTGGCGCAGCACGGGGTTTTTGCCTTCGGCCCCACGCCGCGCGCGGCGCTGAAGACAGCGGTGATGCTGGAGGACGTGGCAAAGACGTGCCACCTGGCGCTGCTGCTGGGCAAGCCCAAGCCGCTGCCGGCGCGGGAAGTTCGCAAGTGGTACGACCGTTATCATTCAACCTACGGGCAGCCGGGCAAAAGAACTGAGTAGTACGTTCCCTGTTCCGGTCTGTCCGATTCTTAAGCATTGATCGTTGGGGATGTTGTAGGGGAGGGCTTCGCCCCCGCGTTTTGGTACAACCCATGCAGCGGGAGCCCAGAGCGGCTCCTCTGTGGCGAAGGATTGAGGAGGTTCTTCAGATGAGCGAAACAACTTTGGGAGTGATCATCGGCAACCGGGGATTCTTTCCCGATACCCTGGCGCAGCAGGGGCGTGAAGAGGTCCTGCAGACGCTCGAAGCGGCGGGTTACAAAACCGTGTGCCTCGCGCCGGAAGAAACAAAGCACGGGGCGGTGGAAACGCTGCAGGAAGCGCGTAAGTGTGCGGATTTGTTTAAGCGGCATGCGGAGGAGATCGACGGCATTGTGGTATCGCTGCCGAATTTTGGCGACGAGCGCGGCGTGGCCAACGCGCTGCGCATGAGCGGGCTGGAAGTTCCGGTGCTGGTGCAGGCGTTTCCGGACGAGCCGAACAAGATGCTGATGGGCGGCCGGCGCGACAGCTTCTGCGGCAAGATGTCGGTGTGCAACAATCTTTGGCAGTACGGCATCCGCTACACGCTGACGCGGCTGCACACAGAAGCGCCGGGCTCGCAGGCGTTCAAGGATGATCTCGATTCCTTCGCGGCCACCTGCCGGATTGTGCAAGGGCTGAAGGACCTGCGCGTGGGGGTGATCGGCGCGCGGCCGGCGGCGTTCAACACGGTCCGCTTCAGCGAAAAGCTGCTGGAGCACGCCGGCATCACGGTGGAACCGCTGGACCTCTCGGAAGTGCTGGGGCGCATCCACCGGCTCACGGACGGCCACCCGCAAGTGAAGGAGAAGCTGGCGAGCATTGGCAGCTACGTGGCGACGGGCGGAATCCCGCAGGCATCGCTGACGAAGATGGCAAAATTCGGCGTGGTGGTGGATGAATGGATGGCGGCCAACGAATTGGCTGGGACCTCCATCCAGTGCTGGACGGCCATGGAGGAATTTTTCGGTGTGGTGCCCTGCACGCTGATGAGCATGATGTCAAACAACCTGCTGCCCAGCGCCTGCGAAACGGACATGACCGGCATGGTGGGCATGTACGTCCTGCAGCTCGCGTCCGGAACGCCGAGCGCCATTGTGGACTGGAACAACAACTACGGCGACGATCCGGACAAGTGCGTCATCTTCCACTGCTCGAACCTGCCCAAGCACTTCTTCGAAGATTTCAAAATGGACTTCCAGGAAATCATTGCCGGTTCCGTGGGCAAGGAGAACACCTTCGGGACGGTGGTGGGCAAGCTGAAGACGGGGCCCATCACCTTCTGCCGCGTCTCAACCGACGACCTCAAGGGCGGCATCCGGGCCTACACGGGCGAGGGCGAAACCACGGACGACCGGCCGGCCAGCTTTGGCGGCTACGGAGTGCTGCGGGTGCCGGGGCTGCAGGACCTTCTGCAATACATCTGCCGGAACGGCTACGAGCACCACGTGGCCGTCAACCGCAGCCGCTATGGGCGGGCGGTGACGGAAGCGCTGGGCAATTACAAGCGCTGGGACGTTTACACTCACGGCGCCGCTGGAGAATAACGCCGGCCACGGAATCCAGGCCACGTTCGTCTGGCCTAAAACGCCGAGGCCAGCCCGAGTGAGGAGTTTGTCAAGTCTGCACTCGGCATCTGATTGGAAATTCCTGCCTGGTTTCGCTGGTTGATCGATACGTTGCCCGTGACGGAGAGCGAATCAATAACGCCACTCTGGCCGCCGTTGGTCAGCGAAATCATCACCTCCGAAGTCGGGCTGCTCTGGTCGTCCCAGGCGACGTTATTTGAGATCATGACACCCTGGATGCCGTTGGATGTCGGGTTGACCTGGATGGCGGCGTTGCCCGCAATTTGCTGCGACGAATCGCCGATGGAATTCCCGATGATAAAGATGTTGTGGAATACCGTACCGGCGCGCCCGTTGAAGGCCAGAATCCCGGTCGCACCGGATTTGTAGACCCGGCAGTTGACAACCCAGATGTCGTTGCCCACCGGGGTGATGCCCTCCGACGAGTGCCCCCAGGTTTTCTCCACGTCACAGTTGACGACCCGCACGTGCGACGGCAGCACCGAAGGACTATCCATGCGAAAGCCGTTGCCGTTGCCGTCGAACGTTCGGCAGTGATCGAACAGGATGCCTATCGCCGGCCCGTAGATAAAGAAGCCCGCATGGCCGGTCTGGTTCAGGCCGTTGTATTTCGTTGCGGAGTCATCCACAAAACGAACGTTTGTGGCCGCTCCCGTAATCATAAAAGCAGAATAACCCGATTGCACAACGCGCAGGTGCTCGATCCGGGCTGATGTTGCGCCGTTCAGGGTTATGGCAACATCCCCGGAGGTGAGCGCCGTGCTGTCGTCTCCGATCAGCGCATCATCCGCGCCCGTAATGGTGATTCCGGTTCCCGCGTAACCCAACTGGCAGTTCACAAACCTGATCGTCACGTGGCTCTGAGAGACTGATACCGGACTGAGCCCCGACGCCACGAGGTTTTGAAGGAGCAAGGTGCCGCCTGAGGCCGGCAGCGAGTTCAGGGCAGTCTGAAGCTGCGAAGCGTCTGAAACCGTAATCCAGGGATTCGACGACGTCGTTGTGGTTGTCGTGATTGTCCCTCCAGCCTTGCTTGCGTACAGAGCAGATGGAGCTAATGCTGATAACAGGAACAGTGCACATGCCGAAATCCATACTGTTGACCAGGTCCTTGCGAAAATGGAACTTCTATTTGCTGAATACACGGGTTCATCTCCCTTTACCGAAAGTGTCTGGACCCTTTTCCCGGCAACGAGTCGAACGAACATCTTGAAGAATCGGTCAGTCGGACGGCATGCTGTAGAGGAAATGCAATTTGAGGATTTTCAACATGGGCTTAATCAACACCCTTTCCTGACATGCAATAACGTGGTCCTACCTTCCAACATATGTAAAGTTACGTACGGCGCTCTACATAAGCAGGGGAGTATACACGATTTTCTGGTTGATATTTTTAAAAAAATTACGTGACGACATAATAAACATCGCGGTGCGAGCCAGCCCCCCAGGGGAGTAAGAACAAACATAGCAGGATCAGGACCTTACAGGCCGCGCGGTAATTGGGCGGCGGGCGGCCCGGTTGGTCCTGGCGGCCGGCCAGTCGCCTGAAAGGGCGCAGCGGCGAGGGCGCCATTGGTGATTTTTGATTTGTTACCACTTCCCCAGCATTGGCGCCTGCCCGCAGGGGGGAGCGGCCCGGTCCGGGCGCCGTTGAAACCGCCGGCCCGCCCGGCATCCTGACTGCAAATTTGTGATTACGAATGGACCGGCAAGGTGTACACTGCGATGTCGCAGCGTGCCAAACGGAAGCGCTGGACGATCATCATGCCCCCGGCAAACCGTTCCGCTTGGCTGATCAGCGTATCCAATAAGGCTGTCTACGGGCCGTATGGAATGGTTCCTGCCCGGCTTCATGCTGCGGTCAAACAAACTCGACGCGGCCCCGCCCATGCCCGTCACGGAGGAAGGTTCATGCAAAAGAATATTGTTCGTCTGCTGGCCACGGCCCTTCTGATGTCCGGAATCTTCTGTCTGCTGCCGGAGGCGCTTGCGCAGGGGAATGGCAATTCCAAAGAGGCGGAGATCAAAAAGAGAAACGCCATCGAAGAAGAGTTGGAGAAAGTGGCGATCATTGACCGCAAGGTGATGATTCCCATGAGCGACGGCAAGCGCATGGCGGCAGACATCTACCGCCCCAAAGACCCGTCCGGGAAATTCGGCACCATTTTTGTCCGCACGCCTTACAACTTCAATTACTGGGACATCTCTCTCGGAGCTCCGCGCAACATGGGTTCGGAATTGGAGGCGGTGAAGCGCGGCTATGCTTATGTCGAGATCAACGAGCGCGGCCAGTTTTTCTCCGAGGGAAACTATGACATTCTGGGGCCGCCGCTCAGTGATGGCTATCAGGAATTTTCCTGGATCGCCTCGCAGCCGTGGTCGAACGGCAAGGTCGGCACCATCGGGTGCTCTTCCACGGCCGAATGGCAGCTTGCTGTCACCGCCATGGGGAACCCGGCGGACGCGGCGTTTATTCCCCAGGGGTTCGGCGCCGGAGTAGGCCGCGTGGGCCCCTTTTACGAGCAGGGAAACTGGTATCGCGGCGGCGCCGTCCAGATGCTCTTTATCGACTGGCTTTATGGAGTGCAGAACCAGGTCCGGCCCATGTTTCCCCCGAACACCTCGCAGGCGGAACTGGTCCGCGCCTCGCGCGCCTTTGACCTGGCGGCCAGATTTCCGTCCGTTGACTGGTCGAAGGCGCTGTGGCACCTTCCTGAGAAGGACATCATCGAGGCCGTTCACGGCCCGCACGGCATCTTTGCCGATCACATGCCGGTGGCCACCGGCGGGGCCATGATCGAGCGCACTCCCAACGATCCGGCCTGGTACAAAGGCGGGCTCTGGAACGACAGCATGAAGATCAACGTGCCGGGACTGTGGGTGATGTCATGGTATGACCTGGCCACC
The DNA here is from genome assembly GCA_021789565.1 of Acidobacteriota bacterium. Next base: position 609 of record JAJYJL010000183.1, on the reverse strand, counting down.
GCGCCCAACCTGGCGGCCTACAACTTTGTGCGGAAAACCGCCCGCCCCGACATCGGCAGGGAGCAGTACGCCATCATCTTCCCCACCGGCCACTGCGGCTACGCCGGCGCCAGCGAACACACCATCGTCGGCGAGCGCGACATGGGCGACGCGCGGCTTGATTTGGATGCCCTCAGGTATGGCTGGTTTGACCACTTCCTCAAGGGAGAGGACAACCACATCCTCGAGAAAATGCCCAGGGTCCGCTATTACGTAATGGGCGCGAACCGCTGGGAGCAGTCGGACACCTGGCCGCCGGAAGGCGCGCAGCCCATGACTTTCTATCTCTCGAGCGCCGGCAAAGCCAACAGCGTTTTCGGCGACGGATTGCTGGACACAGCTCCGCCCGCCCGGGACCAGGGAGACCGCTTCACCTACGATCCCATGAACCCCGTCATGTCGCACGGCGGCAATTTTTGCTGTGAAGGTAACACCGTTACCCCAGGAGCCTTCGACCAGCGCCGGATGGAGACACGCCATGACATCCTGGTCTATAACACAAAGCCTTTCCAGCATGGAATCGAGGTCAGCGGCCCCATCAACGTGACGCTCTACGTTTCTTCGGACGCC
>JAJYJL010000182.1 GCA_021789565.1 Acidobacteriota bacterium | reverse complement strand
CCGATGGGGGTATGCAGCGAAAGCGGCTGCTGCGCGATCTTCATCACCTGGCGCGCCTTGGCCACGGAAATCTGCGCCCTGCGCGCCACCTCGGCAATGGTGGGATCGCGGCCCAGCTCGCGGGTCAGTTCGCCGCGGGCGCGGGCCAGCTTGTTGATGGTGTCATTGGCGTGCACCGGCACGCGGATGGTGCGGGCCTTGTCCGCGATGCCGCGGGTAATGGCCTGCCGGATCCACCAGGTCGCGTAAGTCGAAAATTTATAGCCGCGGCGCCAGTCAAACTTCTCCACGGCCTTCATCAGCCCCAGGTTGCCTTCCTGGATCAGGTCCAGCAGGTGCAGTCCGCGCTTGATGTACTTTTTGGCGATGGAAACCACCAGCCGCAGGTTGGCCTCGGTCAGCTCTTTCCGGGCCTGCTCGGCGTGGAGCTGCGCCAGTTGGATTTTGTCCCAGGTGCGCTTCATCTCCAGCGCCCCGGCGCCGCACTCCAACTCCAGCGCCTTCAGCCGCTGCTGGTGCAGTCGCAATTCGCTCCGCAGGCCCACAGGCTTGCGGCCCTTGGCCGAGGCCTGCGCCTTCAAGGCGTCGATCTGCCGACGAAGTTCCTGCATGCGCTGGCTGGCCAGGGCCACCATGCCCGTCAGCCGCTCGATTTCATGGGCGTTCAGGTCAAGCCCCATCACCAGCCTGGACAAGCGCACACGGGTGCGCGCCAGACGGTATCGCCCCCGCAGGATCGCTCGCTTTCGGGATTTCGGAACGCGCTCCAGCGACGCAGCCTGTCTCAAGGCCGTGCGATAAACCTTGGCAATCTGGTCAAACTGCTTCAGAAGGGCCCGCGTCCGCGCCGCAACCTGCTTGGGCTCCGCCAGTTCCTCAGCGTCAAAATGGGCAATTTCCCGGATGGACCTCTTTTCGGCGCGCAGAGCTTTGCCGGTGGCCAGCAGTTCTTTCAGCACCAGAGGCGAACGCGACATGGCGCGGCGCGCCACACGCTGCCCGCGCTCAATCCGCTGCGCCAGCCGAACTTCGCCCGCGCGGTTCAAAAGGGGCACCCGGCCCATGTCCCGCAGGTAGGTTCGCACCGGGTCGATGGACCCTTCCAGCGGCCCCGGACTCAGGTCAATTTCAGTATCGTCTGCTTCCTCAGGCGTTTCCCACTCTTCCTCGCCGCGCGCTTCCAGCTCCGGCTCTTCCTCCGAAATCAGGTCGCGTTCCTCGTCGTCCACTGCGTCCGAGTGGGCGGGATCGTGGAAATTCAGCTTAACGTCCAACATAATGTTTGTCCTCTCAGGGTCGCATACTCGGACAGCCGTTAGGGATTCAGTCTTCCCCCAAGGCCGTACCCATGAACCTTTAAAGAAGTAGTGGAGTTGAGAAGGTGCAGAAGGCTGATACCCTGTCAAAAATTTTACCCCGACCATGCCGGGGTTGTTGTTCACTATATGTGATGCAAAAAAAAGGTAAATCGATTCGAAAATCTTACGAAAAGTTGCGAAGCGGCCTTACCGCCCCCCAGCCGCATAAATCAGCAAATCCCCACAGGCCAATTAACTACAGTATCAAATACATTTAGTAAAATCAATATGTTAAGAAAATTTTAGAATGGTGCCCGCATCCCTACAATTTCCAGGCTGGCCAGACGCTGATTCTCAGCCCCGCGATTCCCCCAGCCACGGCCATCCAGTGTATCCATCTAACTCTTTTTATTTTAGTGACTTGGCATGTATCACAAACCGCCGTCCTGGCGGCCTGGGGCTTTTGCCATCGTTCCGCCGCGCCCCCCCAAAAAAAAGGGGGCGCAGGAATTTAGCCCATGCCGCAAGCGATGGGGCACGAGCCAGCAACCCCAGCCCAGGAGAGCGAACGAACCGGCCAGCAAGCAAGCAGAAGCCAGAAGGCTGCAGTCTGTCTGCTCTCCCTAATTCATAATTGCTCTTGCCCGTCACCCGTATTTCACTTTTTCACCCTTCCCTCTTCAGACTTCACACTTCTCTTCCCTCTTGCCTTTGGTAAATAATCATTCGTCATTGGTAATTTTTGGGATATAAAGTTGGGGTCAAATTACCCGGCTACAGCATTGGCGAAATTCACAGGAGGGCGGCCGATGGCCAAATCGAGGAAAGCCGACAAGTCGTCGTCTCAGTACATACGGAAGCAAAATTCCCAGGGGGGTTTCACGCGAAGGTCATTCCTGAAGCAGCCGGCCTTGGCGGTAGCCGCGGCGGCGCTTGCCGCCTCTCCGGGGCGTGCCGGTGAGTCAGGGCAGCCGCCCGAAAAGGCACCCCATCGTCCCAACATTATCCTGTTCCATTCCGACCAGTTCCGCTGGGACTTTATCTCGGCCGCGGGACACAACCCCATGGACTTCACGCCCAACCTCGACGCCATGTACCGCCGCGGCACGGTTTTTCAGAACTTTATCACCAACCAGCCCCTGTGCGCCCCCTCGCGCTCCTGCCTGATGACCGGCCAGTACGCCACCACCACCGGCGTTTGGAGAAACGGTCCCGGGCTGCGTCCCGACGCCAGTACGTTGGCCACCGAACTGGCAAAGGCCGGCTACACCACCAACTACATCGGCAAGTGGCACCTGGCCTCGACGGGCGATGGAGCCGTTCCGCCCGAGCATCGCGGCGGCTTCACGGGCCTGTGGGTGGCGGCCAATGCGCCGGAGATCAGCACCCAGCCTTACAACAGCCAGTTCTGGGACCGCGACGGGAACCCGTTGCACTATGGCAACGATGTCTACCGGACCGAGTTTCTCACCAGCGTCGCGGAAAACTTCCTGCGCCAGAAACACGACAAGCCTTTCCTGCTGGTCGTCTCGCAACTGGAGCCGCACCAGCAGAACGGTCCCTGCGGCAATGATGACGTTTATGGATTCGTTCCGCCGCGCGGCTACGCGGAAAGGTTCCGCAGCCCTTATGTGCCGCCCGACCTGCGCGCGCTGCCCGGCGACTGGCCCTACGAGCTCGACAAATACTACGGCGACGTCAAAGCCATTGACGAGTCGCTCGGGCGCATCTTCAAAACGCTCAAGGAACAGAACCTGGAAGACAACACCGTCGTGATTTTTACCAGCGACCACGGCTGCCACTTCCGCACGCGCAACCAGGAGTACAAGCGCAGCCCGCACGAAAGCTCCGTGCACGTTCCGCTAATGGCGCAGGGCCCGGGATTCAACAACAGCCAAGTCCTGCCGGAACTGGTCAGCATGATTGACCTGACCCCGTCGATTCTGGATTTCCTGGGCCTGCCGGTTCCCTCGTCGATGCAGGGGCGCAGCTTTATCCCGCTGCTGCACAATGAAAAGGCCCGCGCCGAGTGGCCCGATGAAGTCCTCATCCAGATCAGCGAATCGGAAACGGCTCGCGCCCTGCGCACCCGCGAATGGACCTATGTGGCGCTGGCGCCCGATGCCAGCCCGGGCCACGACGCCGGCAGCCTGCACTACCGCGACTACCAGCTTTATAACAACCGCGCCGACCCCGCCCAGATGGTCAACATGGCCGGCCGGCTGGACACCCGATGGCCCACCCAACGCCTGTTGCACTACTCGGGCGAACGCTCCGTGAAGGAGATCACCGAACACCTTCGCCAGCGACTCATCGAACGGATGGCCGAGGCCGGCGAACAGCGCCCCCAGATCAACTACTGGCCCTATTACCCCTAGCAGGCCGAATGCGGAAGGCAGCAGGACGTGCGGCCACCCGGCGGATTCAGGATTGCAGACGGCAAGCCTAAGATGGAGGGCGTAAAAGCAGTGGCGTGCGACGACTGCTTGCGGCACACGCCACGACCACAAAAACCGTTCAGGTTGATGGAGGCTGTGATGACCGAACCTTTTTTGCGACGGCAATTTCTCTGCGGCTCAGCGCTGCTGGGTCTGGCGGGTGCGCTTCCGGCCCAGGGCCGGACTGAAAGCGCGGGCAAGGGACCGGTTTTCAACGTGCGCAATTACGGCGCCGTGGGTGACGGCAGCAAGCTGGATATGAAGGCGCTGCAGTCCGCCATCGATGCCTGCGCGGCGGCGGGGGGCGGAACGGTTTGCTTTCCGCCGGGGAGGTATTTGTCGGGAACGCTGCTGATGAGAAGCCATGTCGGGCTTTATCTCGAAGCGGGCGCCACGCTGCTGGGAAGCCGCAACGTGGCCGACTACATTCCGCAGGCTCCGGCCTTCAAGTCTCACACGGTCACGGACGATCCCTGGACGCACATTTTCCTGATTTACGGTGAGCGGCTGGAAAACATTTCCATCGAGGGCCGCGGCACGCTGGACGGCCAGGGATCGAGCTTTGTGCCCGACAGCAAAGAGCGCCCTTTCCTGATCCGTTTTTCCGAATGCCGCAACGTGACGGTGCGGGGCATCCGGCTGGTGAATTCGGGCATGTGGGTGCAGCACTACCTGGCCTGCAGCGGCGTGCTGATTGACGGGATTACGGTCCACAGCCACGTGAACCGCAACAACGACGGCATCGACATCGACTGCTGCGACGGCGTGCGGATTGCCAACTGCGAGATCGACAGCGGCGATGACGCCATCTGTTTGAAAAGCGGCGGCAGGAAGGCGACCCGCAACGTCACCATCACCAACTGCGTGTTGCGCACGCGCTGCAACGCGCTCAAGGCCGGCACCGATTCCGAGTCGAGCTTTGAAAACATCTCGATTTCGAACTGCGCCATCTATGAAACCAACCTGGCCGGAATCGCTCTGGAGATGGTGGACGGCGCCAGGCTGTCGGAGGTGGTGATCTCAAACATTGCTATGCGCGGCGTGGTGGCGCCCATCTTTATCCGGCTGGGCGATCGCGGCCGCCGCGTCCAGCCCGCCGACCCCCGGCCACCCGTCGGCCAGGCGGAGAATATTGTCATCAGCAACGTTGAGGCCGTGGGCGCCGCAATGACTGGCTGCTCGATTACCGGCCTGCCTGGCCATCGAGTGCGCAACGTTACCCTCAGCAACATTCGGCTGGGCTTCCAGGGCGGAGGCACCGCTGAGATGGTGACGCGTGCCATTCCCGAAGTGCCCCAGAGCTACCCGGAATACAAAATCTTCGGCGTGTTGCCCGCCTATGCGCTCTATTGCCGCCACGTGGAGGGATTAACACTCGCAAACGTCCAGACAAGTTTCGAGCAGCCCGATGCGCGCCCGGCGCTGGTGGCCGATGACGTTCGCCAGATGGATATCTCGAGCGCGAGCTTCGCCCAGAACCCGGGCGGCGGTCCGGCCATGATTTTCCGCAACGTTCAGGGAGCCATGATTCACGGCTGCCGGCCCTGGCAGGACGTGGCAACCTACCTTCGCGTGGAAGGCAGCGAAAGTGAAGGGATTGCGCTGGTCGCCAACGATCTGCGCCAGGCAGGGAAGGCCTTCGAGATTTCCGCCGGCGCGCCCGCCGCCGCGGTGGTCAACCGGTGAACGAACGGCGAAAGGGTTAGTCGTTCAATCCCTTCGGGACCGGTACAATAACCCCTCACCCGGCCGGGAGCTGAAGCAGGGCAAGCTGAAGCAGGGCCCTACTGTAAAGGTTGCGCAGGTGCTACAATGCGAGCGTCTTTGGAAACCGGCGGCCGGGGGGAAACCCTATGACCCAGTCCTGGAAACAATGGGAAGGCCAGACGCTCGACGAAAAATTTTATCTGCGCGAGTACCTGGGCGGCTCAGAACACAGCGCTGTGTTTCTGACCGGGGACCCGGAACGAGGAGTTGAAAAAGCCGCGATCAAGCTGGTTCCGGCGGATACTGCGAACGCAGGGCACCAGCTCTCGCGATGGAAAGAAGCCGCGAAACTTTCTCATCCTCACCTGATCCGGCTGTTTCAGACCGGCCGCTGCCGGCTTGGGAACAATGACTTGCTCTACGTGGTGATGGAGTACGCCGAACTTGACCTGTCGCAAGTTCTTTCACAAGTGCCATTCCCGCCAGAGGAAACACGAGAGACGCTCAGGCTGATTCTTGACACTTTGGCCTATCTTCACGGCAAAGGTTTCGTCCATGGCCGCCTGAAACCCGCCAACATCATGAGTATCAATGGCCAACTGAAGCTCTCGAGCGACGGGATCTGCCGGAGGGACGAGTGGAGCGGCGGCAGAGGGACACAGGGGCCCTACGACCCTCCCGAGGCTGAAAACGGAATGCACTCGCCGGCCGGGGACGTCTGGTCGTTTGGAATGGTACTCGTTGAGCTCCTGCCACAGCATGCGCCCGCATGGGTGACGACGGAAGAAGGGGACCCGGTGGTCCCCCGAACTCTGCCGGCGCCCTACTTTGATATCGCGCGCAACAGTTTGCGCTGGGACCCCGAGCGCCGCTGGACCGTGGCTGAGCTCGCGGCGCGCCTCGAGCCGGCCGCACCCGCGGCCCCCTTGCCCGCGCCCAGGCCGAAAACCGATGCCAGGCCGCAAAAGGTGTTCGCCAAACGGCGGTACATTGTGGCGGCGGGCGCGGTCGCGCTGGCGCTGGCGGTGATCCTGGCAGGCCTGAAGCTGGCGAACCGCCACCGCGCCGGGCCCAATCCAGGCCAAAACCAGGTGGCGCGTTCAACGGGGCCGCTCACGCGAAGCAACGGCGGCAAACAGCAAAGCTCGCGTGGCGCCCGCCCGCCACTTCCCGCCCTTCGATCCGGAGCGGCGCTGAAGACACCCGCCGGCAGTGTTGTCCAGGGCGGGGTCCGGCAGAAAGTTTTGCCCCAGGTGCCCCGGAGCGCCATGGACACCATCCGAGGCACGGTGAGAGTCATCGTGAAAGTCGCGGTTGACCCGTCAGGCAACGTGGCGGAAGCGACCCTCGACTCTCCCGGACCCAGCAAGTACTTTGCCGGGCTGGCTCTCGAGGCCGCGCGGCAGTGGAAATTCCGGCCTGCGGAAGTTAATGGCCGCCGGGTATCGAAGGATTGGCTCTTGCAATTTGATTTTAATAGGACCGCCACCGAGGCCATTCCGCTGCAGGCCGCTCCTTAGCGGAAAGTGGCATACATTCCAAACTGCGGAACGTATGCACCCGCGACATGGTGGAAATTCAGCAGGGATGGCCGCTTTCAGCCAATTTAACAAGACAATTACCACATTTGCCGCCCGCCGGTCTGCCGATAACTTGCTGATTTTCAATGCGGGACCTCCTTCAGATTCTTTCCTCCACAATTGGTACGAGACATGCTCTGTAAGGCCGCGTTGGGGTTCGATCAGGGGCTGAAGAAAGGTCGAGACCTGCACCCTTTGTCTTTTGAGCTCCGTGTCGTGTCAGCCTCGGCCGCAAGCAGCGAATGGTCGTGTCCCATGGACGTCAACGAAAAGCGGCCGCTTGCTCATTTGCCGGCAAATGGCCGGTTCAGGGTCAGAACGAAGAAAGATCAGATCTATATGAGAAGGAGCGAATTATGAAACGAGTCAGTCTGGTTCTAACAGCGATAGCTGTTTTTGTCTCTCTTTCCGGTATTCCACTTCTGGCCCAGCATGGGCGCGCTGGCGGCGGCATGGGCGGTGGTATGGACATGGGGCGCGGCCCGGGTTCTGAACCAGGTCCGACCGGCGACCACGGCCAGCCCGGAATCAATGGAACCTCCACCATACACGGGTCGCAGGCGGGGATGAATGGTTCAACGCTCAGCAGAAAGTCCCCGACGGACCTGTTGTCTCAAAACACGAAATTGTCCTCGAACCTTCAGTCCCTGCTGCCGGCGGGAACAAACCTTCAGGATGCAGCCAGCGGCTTCAAAAACCTGGGGCAGTTTGTCGCCGCCGTTCACGTCTCGCACAATCTGGGGATTCCTTTTGACCAGTTGAAGACGACTATGCTCTCGAACGGGGATAACCTCGGCAAGGCAATCCACACGCTGAATCCGAACATCACGACCAGGGAATCCAAGTCAGAGGCGAAAAAAGCGAAGCATGAGGCGAGTCAGGCCATCAGGAAAGCAAATCATTCCTGATCCTGAGCAGAAGGCCTCAAGAGAGGACACATATCGGGCCCCGTTAAAATCTGTATTTTGAAAAGCGACGGAACTTCCGCAGGGTGAGATCGTATTTCGACTAAATGCCGGATCTCGACCGGGGAAGTTCCGCCGCTCCATAGACCAGCCAACCTCAATTAATTCCCTCTCTCCCTGCGGGTGCACACGTCGCGGCGTTTGCGATGTGTGCGGTTCCAGGCTGTAATGAAACCTCTCCCGAGATACTGCGACATCCTGCATCGCCAAAACGCCGCATACATTCCAAGAGGCGGAACGTATGCGCGACCCGCCCGTGGCGCCTTCGTCGCGAAGCAGGACCCGCCATCAATCACAATGTGATTGGCCGGGGCCGCAGGGAGGATTTTCCACCAGCGTGGTCTTGGGATGAACGGGCAGCACCAGGGGCGGCCGGGGCGGCTGCGAAAAATCAAAGTCCTTCATGAGGTCCCCGAGCATCGGACTGTTTTCCCCAACGTCGGGCCTGGAATCGGGGCGTCCGTCGGTCTTGGGATCGAGCCGCTGGCCATGGAGAAAGACGTCCTCGATAAATTTCAGATAGGCGTTGTAGCTCAGCGTCTGATGGTCGATGTACCCACGCCTGGCATAAGGACTGATCACCAGGCCCGGAACGCGGATGCCGTAGCCCATGGGATCGACGCGGGGCGGCATCACGTGGTCATAGAACCCTCCCCAATCGTCCCAGGTGATGAAGATGGCGGTGCTCTTCCAGTCAGGGCTTTGCATCGCGGCATTCACAATTTTGGTGACGTAGGATTGTCCCACGCTGACCTTGGCGGGCGGGTGCTCGCTGTCATTGCCGTTGGGAGAAATCCAGGAAACGGAGGGCAGTTTTCCCTCTTTGGCCTCCGCATAAAATCGGCTCAGGTCTTCGATATCGGCCTGTTGATTGTCCTCATGCACGTCTGAAAAGCCGGGCAGCACGTTCCAGATGACGGGAACACCGCCATCGGCGGCTTCGGCTTTCGAGCGGACTTTCGGCATTCGAAACTTTCCGCCGGTCTTCCGGCGCCCGGAAGATGGCAGCAGGGCGCCGTGGTCCAGGTAGTAAACCCAGCTCACATGCGCCTTGTGCAACAGGTAGGTAATATCCGTCCAGGCGAACGGCGTAGGATTTTTAAGCGTTCGGTCCTTGGGCATCAGAGCGCTGACGCAGCCCATGGGGTTGTTCACCTGGCCGCAGGTGGCCGACCACGCGGAAACCAGATACAAATGCGAAGGAAAACTCCAGGAATGCAACGACTCAAACATATGGTCCTGAAGCACAAAATTTTTGGCATAGGCCCAGTAGTTGGGGATGTCGCCCCCATCGTGGTATCCCATCACGGGATCAGACTCTTTGGGGTCAGCGGGATGCTTGCAGTATTTGTGAGCCCATGCAAGAGGATATAAACCGAAATCTCCCTTTGCTTGTACTTCTCTGATGAACCCGTTCATCTTTCCGTTCTCAACATCCGCCAAAGACTCTTCTGCGGCATGCTCGCCGCCGCAGTTCACGTCGTTGTGGTCGAGATACGGCTTCACGCATTCGCCCGTCTTGGGATCGGGATTACAGACCGTGGGCGCCCCGTCACGCATCGGAATGCCGTCCGCGCCGGGATAAGTGCCGAAGTAAGTGTCAAAAGAACGATTTTCCTGAAAAATAATAATGACGTGCTGGATCGGTATGTCTTTCATGGCCGGCGACGCCTGCCCTTTGCCCGCGGCCCCGGCTGGCGAGCCAGAAGCCATCAGTAGCCCCGCGGCCAGCACAAGGGATGCACAAACTGCAATCCGCCAACCGCAGCGATAAGCCTGTTCCTTCATCGTGAGAATCCTCCTCATTCTGGACGTTCCCCGTTCAGCAACAAAGCGTTGGGACAGCGCCGATGGTACACCCGCCCCGGAAACAATACAATCCCGGACCGCGCTCCCGCT
>JAJYJL010000181.1 GCA_021789565.1 Acidobacteriota bacterium | reverse complement strand
GTTAATTCGTGGACACTACACTAGTTCCTGTGAGCAGCAGCCCCGCGACGACCATCGCACCCAGCAATCCCCGTAAGGGTGGCCTCGGCCGCTTTCCGGGGGGGAACTATTTATCCTTTTCATGGCAACGCCTCCTGTACGCACAATATGTTCATTCGTCGCTGCACAATTATGCGATAGCTTATATCTGTGACGCAAGTCAAAGTGTCCTGCAGCTTGTTCGCTCCTCAGCAGCCCGCGGCCGCATCTTCGCGGAAAATCCTGAAGGTTCGCGAATGACCGCCCAGCCGCGCGTTCACTCAACAGGATGGCCCAGGACTTCGGCGGGACGTGAACCCTCCCCCATGGCATGCTCCAGGCGGCACTCGACCAGTTCGTCGGTCGTGGTAACCAAAATTGCGATTTGCTGAAAGTGAGCGTGAAAATAACAACCTATAATCAACATTGTCGCTCGGCTCCTTTCCTCCGAGCCCTAGTCGAACACGTTTCACTCGAGCCCTGATTATGCAATGTGGTATGGCTGGAGTGAGATGGAACGTGACCTGACAGAGATCAAGTCGCTGGCCGCCGAAATGAGGCGCGAGCATCATGGAACATCCTCGTTAAGACCCGCCGCAGATGCTGGGAAGTCGCCACCGCAGCGCTGAAAGAGGCCCGCGCGGGTTGCCAGCGGTGCCCTCAATTGCAACTGGACAGCTTGTCCAGGTCGCCATTGAACCGCTCGGAAGCGCCTTTAAGGGTCAGAATCTGCCCAAATATTGAAGAGACCGTTGACAACACGAGGACATGTTTGGTATATTTCAAGTTGCGAAAGTTTCGCAACTACAATGGTTCTGGCCAGGCACCTCAAACAACGGCGGCAGCTTTCCAGCGAAATCCGGGCGCACGGCCTGCGCATGACCCGGCAACGGCGGGTCATTGCCGATGTCCTCCAGAAAGCCGGCGAGCACCTGGACGCTCCGGAGGTCTTGCGGCGCGCCCGCCAGCAGATGCCCGGTCTGCATCTCGCCACGGTTTACCGCGCTCTTGAATCGCTCAAGAAACTTGGCATCATCGACGAACTCGACCTGATGCACGTGAACGGCCATGGCCATTACTATGAGACGCGCACCAACAAGGACCACATGCACTTCACTTGTCAAAGCTGCGGTGGAGTTCTGGAGATTCAAACTCCCCTGTTCGAAAGGCTCAAGGGCCAGATTGAAGGGCGCCACGGCTTGGCCATCCGCGTAGCCCGATTGGAGCTGGGAGGGCTTTGTGGGACCTGTGCGTCCAAGAGGGAGAAAATAGAAGGTGTTTTGGCCTAATTCTTAGTCCCGAAAACGGTTGACCCCGGTTGCGCGAACAACCGGGGTCACGAACGACGGCTGGCGATGTGGCACACCGGCAAACCGCGTCCTTTATCTTTTCTACCACCGACTGCCTGCCGCTGCAAGCCAACCGCGTTGATCCTATCGTCACGGGAGGACTGGGTGTGAGCATCGCTGACCCTTCTGGGAGGGGAAAACAACCTTGCACGGGAAGACTCGCTGCGGCGTGCGGCGTAGCCGTCTGCTTGCTGATTCTCTTGCCTCTGGCTGTCTTGCCGGCCCGTGGGCAGGAAAGCCCTTACATTGTGACCTACGACCATTATCTCGAGGAGCCCGGCAATCTCGAGGTGGAATATTTTTCCACCTACGGTACGCAGCGAAGCGGCAACGGCTTTATCGCTCCTTGGGTGGAATTCGAATACGGGGCGACGGCGTGGTGGACCACCGAGTTCTATCTCGACAGCCAAAGCACGTTCAAGGACCGCACGCTCTTCACCGGCTTCCGCTGGGAGAACCGCTTCCGGCCGTTCAAACTGGAGCACTTCGTTAATCCGGTGATCTACATCGAATACGAGCAAACCAGCGGCGCGGACAAAATTTTGAAAGAAGTCGAGGGGCACGACGCAGAGCCGGATTACGCGGATTCGAACTCCTCCTTGCGCCAGGAGCACGACCACGAACTAGAATTCAAGCTGCTGCTTTCGAAGTCGTTTAGGGGCTGGAACGTCGCCGTAAATCCCATCGCCACTAAGAATCTCTCGCCCAAAGAGCCCTGGGAGTTCGGCTATGCCGTGGGCGCGAGCCGGCCGCTCGCGCTTCGTGCCACTCCGAACAAGTGCAATTTCTGCCGCGAGAATTTGATCGCTGGAATCGAAATGTACGGCGGGTTAGGCGACGCCGTGAGTTTCGGCCTGCACGACACGTCGTATTACCTTGCGCCGGTTGTGGCGTGGAATTTGCCCTCCGGCTGGACCGTGCGCTTGTCGCCCGGCTTCGGCTTGAATGGCAACAGCCATCGTCTGCTGCTGCGCTGGGGCCTATCGCGGGAGTTTTCGGGCTTTGGCGGAGCGGTTCGGCGGTTCTTCGGAGGCCTCCCATGAACAGCCGCTCATCGTACCTGCGCTCCCTGGCAACCATCGCCCCTGCCATAGCGGTTTTGTTCCTGGCTGCAATGCTACCGGCCGTCGCGCCAAAGAAGAATTGGAAAAGCGGCAAGGAAGTTTACGCCGCAATCGCCGAAGCTCCGGAAAAGGCTGCCGACCAGCGCAATCCGTTTGAAGGCAATCGAGCTGCGGCCGCCGCGGGTGGAAAGCTGTTCAAAGAGCATTGCGCGGAATGCCATGGCAATGCAGCGGCTGGCGGCAGGAGAGGTCCTAGCCTGCGCGCGCCGGAAGTTGAGCGGGCGACGCCGGGGGCTCTGTTTTGGATTCTGTCGAACGGCGTCGTGCGGCGCGGCATGCCCGACTGGTCAAAGCTGCCGGAACCGGAACGCTGGCAGATCGTCACGTTCATTGAGTCCCTCTCCGATCGGCAAGCGAACCATACCCGGCCGGATCGCCGCCCGCCTCCCAAGAGGTGACCGAAAGCGCGCACCTGTCACTTCCGTCACAGAGCGCGGCGAGACGAAATGGGTTTCTATAAATGCGAAAATTTCGCAAGTAGCTCAAAGGAACAGGCCATGGAGCGCAATTCAAAGAATCGGAAAATCTTCAGGATTCATTTTGCCGTGATTTCGACGTTTTTGGCGGTGATCGCCTTGGCCTTACCGGCATGGGCCGGCGCACTCGCATGCCTCTCGGGCACCGTGACGGACCCGACCGGAGCCATGATCCCCGCCGCCACCGTCGTCGTCGAGAATCTGGAAACCGGGGCCGAGCAGAAGGTGGCTACGAATACAGCCGGTTTCTACGTTTTCCCCGCGCTCAGCCCGGGCCGCTACGCAGTCAAGATCTCTCACTCTGGATTCCAATCCTTTGAGCGAAGGGGACTCGCGCTCGACGCGGGCGGCGCGTTGCGCCTTGACGCCCGGCTGCAACTGGGCGCCCAGAGGGAGACAGTAACCGTGACGGAATCAGCCACGCACCTGCATACCGCAAACACTCAGATGGGCGCCGTCATGACCCGAACTCAGCTTGCCGCCGGTCCGTTGAACGGCCGCTCTTACACGGATTTGCTCGCGCTTGAGCCCGGCATCATCCCGATCAGCTCCGAGCAGCCAAACGCCGTCGTGATGGCCGGAGTGAGCAGCACGCCGCCCTCGGGCGATCTCGATCCCGGAAGCCTCGCGGTGAGCGGCCAGCGGGAAACCGCCAACGGCTTTACGGTGAATGGCAGCAACGTGGAAGAGGACGTCAACATGGGCACGGCCATCGTGCCCAACCTCGATTCCATCGAGGAACTTCGTGTTCTGACCAACAACTTTGACGCCCAGCATGGGAATTACAGCGGCAGCCAGGTCATCGTGGTCACCAAATCAGGCGGCAACCGTTTCCACGGCGACGGATTCGAGTTCCTGCGCAATACGGACCTGGACGCGCGTAACTACTTTTCGGCCGATCGTGCTGCATTCCGCCAGAACCAGTTTGGGGGCACGCTGGGAGGACCGATCAAGCGTGACAGGGCGTTTTTCTTTGCCGATTACCAGGGAACGCGCATGACCCAGGGAGTCGAGACAGGGCTGATCCCGGTTCCATCGGGCGATGCTCGAACCGGCGATCTTTCCGGCGTCGCAGGCTCTCTGGCCGGAAAAGTGAACGGCCCCTACTGGGCGGATCTGCTGTCACAAAGGCTTGGCTACACGGTTTCCGAGGGTGAGCCCTACTACGCACCCGGTTGTGAGAGCACCACGGCGTGTGTTTTTCCAAATGCAAAGATTCCCGAAAACGCATGGTCAGCGCCGGCCAGGGCGCTTTTGCAGTACATTCCACGGGCAAATACCGGCGCAGCTTTCTTCTCGACTTCGGCCTACGACGAGACCCTGCGCGACGAAAAAGGGGCGGTGAGGGTTGACTCGGAAACGCGCCTGGGGAACCTGGCCGCTTACTATTCGCTCGACGACTACTTCGAGAACAATCCTTACCCTACAGCCCAAGGCGGATCCAATGTCCCCGGTTTCAACGCCATTTCAACCGGGCGGGCGCAGTTGATGAGCTTCAACGATACGAAGACGCTGGGCTCGAATGCGGTCAGTGAATTCCACTTGAGCTACCTGAGATTCGCCAACGACGTAGGCCAGCCCGCAGGCGTCGTCGGCCCGAAGCTCAGCCAGCAGGGGTTCGTGGAAGGGCCAGGCACGCTCGGTATCGTACCGCTCGATCCCAAGATCGAAGGGGTCGAAAACGTTTCGTTCAATTCGTTCACATTCGGTGTGGACACCACCGGGCTCAGGCAGGTCAACAATCTGTACCAGGCAACGGAAAGCTTCTCCAAGGCGTTTGGTAAGCACCTGTTGAAAGTGGGCGGTGAATTCCACCTGGATCAGATCAATGTCAACCCGGATGCGGTCTTCAACGGCTCTTTCCAATTCACGGGAAGCGAGACGGGATCGGACTTCGCCGACTTTCTGCTGGGCGTGGCCAGCTTCTACCGGCAAGGCGATTCCGCGAGCTTTTATCTTCGCAACAAATACGTGGGACTCTATGGGCAGGATGGCTGGCGGGTGAGGCCGAACCTCACGCTCAATTACGGCCTGCGCTGGGACGTGCTGCCTCCCTGGCATGAGAAATACAATCAGATTCAGACTCTTGTTCCAGGCGAGCAATCCATCGTTTATCCTGGGGCGCCGCGGGGACTGGTCTTTCCCGGAGACCCGGGAATTCCGCAAACGCTCGCGCCGACAAAATACACCGACTTCGCGCCGCGCGTCGGTCTGGCTTATTCCCCAAACTTCGACGGCGGCCTGCTGGGTAAGATTTTTGGCGGCACTGGGAAAAGCAGCGTGCGCGCAGGATTCGGAATGTTCTATACAGCCATCGAAGGGCTTTCGGCGAGTATTATGAGCGCCAACCCGCCTTACGGCTACGACTACGACAGCAGCACGATTGGGCCGCCGCTGTTTGCGACGCCCTTCGTGGCGGCGGCAACCGGCCAAACCTTCGGACAGCCTTTCCCCTCGCCGATACCCGCTTACGGAGCTTCGGCCGGGAATCCCAACACATCCGTGGACTGGTCCAAGTATGAGCCGATCACCGGCGTCCCGTCATTTTTCCGCAGCAATGTGACCCCGTACTCACAAAGCTACATGTTTTCGTTCGAGCGCCAATTGACGCCAAATACCGTCTTCAGCGTCAGCTACGTTGGCTCACAATCTCACCATCTCCTCGCTGGCATTTCGGCGAATCCTGGCAACCCCGCGCTGTGCTTGAGCGTGAGCGAGCCTGAGCAAGTCATGCCAGGCACGCCGACCTGCGGCCCGTTTAGCGAAGGCGGCATCTTTACGCGCGCCAACGGGCAAACCGTCCAGGTACGCGGGCCTTTCAGCGCGCAGTTCGACGCGGTCACCTATCAGAAGACCATCGGCAACTCGAATTACAACGCGCTTGAGGTCAGCCTCCGCCACTCGAGCAAGTCGCTCGATGTCATGGCAAGCTACACTTACGGCAAATCGCTCAACGACTCCTCCAGCCTCGCCGAGCCGCTGAATCCGATTGATCCCGGTCTGAGCAAGGCTCTCTCAGCTTTCGATATGCGGCACAATTTCGTGGTCAGCTACAAGTACGTCCTGCCGGCGGATCGTTTGACCGGGCGCCGCAACCGTTGGACGGAAGGATGGGCTCTCTCCGGCATCACGCGCTTCACCACGGGACTGCCCGTGACACTCTACAACAACAATGACACGTCCTTGCTCGGCACCATTCCCAACGGCATCAACAACAACGGCGTGGACACGCCGAATGTTTCGCACGGTCGCCTTGAAATCAACGAGAATCCGCGCAACGGCAAGCCGGCCTTTAACACGTCGCTATTCAGCCTTCCGGCTCTCGGCGAAATGGGCACGGCCGCGAGGCGTTTCTTCTCGGGGCCTGGAATCAGCAATTTTGATATGGCCCTGGAGAAGAGGGCGCAACTCTCAGAATCCAAGTCGGTTGAGTTGCGCCTCGAGGCGTTCAATATTTTCAATCATGCCCAGTTCTACGGCCCGGCTGCCGTAAACGGCAACATCAGCAGCCCCGCCTTCGGACAGGTGCTAAACGCTGCCGTGCCCCGTCTTCTCCAAGCTGCGGTTAAGTTTCACTTTTGAAGCGCCAAACTGTACTTTATCAGCGCGGCGGGGTTTCCCTGGAAGCCATCCATGTCATTTGGATATATGTCGCAGAAATTGGTAGATTAGAGACTACTTTGCGTAATGAGGAGGGCGAACATGAAGGGGAAAGCAGATGTTATCGAAGTCCTTCAGAAAGCATTAAGTGAAGAATTGCAGGCAATCAGCCAGTACTTTCTCCATGGCGAAATGCAGAGCAATTGGGGCTACAAGCGCCTCTATGCTGAAATCAAGAAACAGGCTATCGGCGAGATGAAGCACGCCGAAGCCCTGATTGAGCGCATCATCTTCCTGGGAGGGGTTCCCAGCCTGGAGGAATTCCCGAAGATTAAGGTCGGCAAAAATGTCGAACAACAACTCGAGAACGATCTGGACCTCGAAAAAAGCGCGGTTGAGGAGTACAACAAGTACATCGCCATCGCGCGCAAGGAAGGCGATAACACCTCCGCCGACCTCTTGGAGGCCCTCTTGAAAGATGAGGAAGAACATGTCGACTTCCTCGAAACCCAGCTCAATATGATCAAAGAGCTGGGCTTGCAAAATTACCTCAGCCAGCAAATGCATACAGGATAGGCTGTTCACGACTGCCTTCAAAAGGTTTGGTGCTGGGGTGCAGCTGGATTTCTTGTTTGCCTCTCGCCGTGAACGAAGCTGGGGTCGCAAGCCAACGAGAAGGTCCAACGTATCAGCCCGACCCACTGCCTAATCGGATTTTTGCCAGGCGTTGATTATGAGAGAGGATCACCCGAGCCAAACTGCTCTACGCGTTGCCGCACGAAGAGCTGCCCACCAACTGTTTGACAGTCCGAAGGTTTTTAACGATCCTTTGGCGGCCGCAATGATCGGCTCGGAAGAGACTGCCCGGCTGGTCTCCACGCCGAAAGAACCGGAAAGCTCCGCTTCGCCCTTTATGCGGGCCTTCGTGGTCGCACGCAGCCGCTATGCGGAGGATCAATTGGCCCATGCCGTCGAGCGCGGAGCCAAGCAGTTCGTCATTCTCGGCGCCGGGCTCGACACGTTCGCTTATCGCAATCCGTCCGATGACTTGCGTGTCTTCGAGGTTGATCATCCGGCAACCCGGTTTGGAAACGACAGCGGCTTGCAGAGGCAGGGATCTCCGTACCTGACCGCACAGCCTTTGTGCCGGTGGACCTTGCGAGGCAGAGCTTAGCGGAGCAATTGCGGAAGACCGGATTCAAGGCGGATGCAGCCACCTTCTTTTCCTGGCTCGGCTCCACTCAATATCTCGGCACGGAGATTGTGCTTGCGACGCTGAGGCTGATTGCCTCGCTGGGCTCGGCGAACGGAGTGGTTTTTGATTACGGCGTTCCACGATCCTCACTCGATGCGCGCAATAAGGCAGCTTTCGACATTTTGGCGCGTCGCGTTCGGGCAGCCGGTGAGCCGTTCTTGGGATTCTTCCATCCGAACGAGCTTGCCCGAAAGTTTAAGGACATGGGCTTTCATTATATTGAGGACCTGGGTGCCGATCAGATTAACTCACGCTACTTCAAGGACCGCAAAGATGGGCTACGCGTTGGGGGGCAGCTCGCTCGCCTGATGTGTGCCTGGAGCTGAACGCGCACCAGAATTGTTGCGTGCCCTCGTCTTTCGAATTCGTTTCCAGCACGCCGGATCGACCCTGAGCACGGAAGTCGCCCCGGTGGCCAGGTTTATGAACCCGCCGTGATAGCTGATTTCCCCGTAGCGAAACAGCCGGGCAAGCAACGCCAGGGCGTGCTGCGCCAAGACGCCGTTAACAAAGCATTCTTGCCGGGACAAAGCCTCAATCGCGCTACAGCTTGGCTCGTTATCATCCTCAAGAGCAGGGTCGGCTACTTCTGGGTATAATTCCGCCACAGTTCTCAGGCGGGTCCTGGATCGTTTGTTCCTCTCGTTCTGGGGTTCACCCAGGACGGACTGTCCAGTTGATGCCGAGTTGCCTAAATCCAACAGGTAGCCCACGCGGCTGAAGCCCGCCGTGCTCTGGGCAATGATCGCCCGGGCCGCGTGCGAATCCACGCAGCCGATGACAATGTCCGGACGCAAATGCGGCTCGCCGTAGCCGGCATAAGATGGGGCGAGCGTCTGCGCGGTCAGCGCCTGCGGAATCGCCTGCCAGTCCAGCCCCCAAAAGAGGTTGATCCGGTTCACCAGCACGATGGCTTTGTTTAATCCGATTTCGCTCCGCGTAAATGGCTGGCGGACAGAATTGAAGGGCGAAATGGTATCCCCGTCCATCACCGTGACGGACAATCCATACGGGTGCCCCTGCGCGAGCATCGAGAGGTGGAGGTAGGGCAATCCCCCGATGATGGCGCTCCCGTTGCCGCCGCACCCAACGACAAGTACGCGCACTTCGCGCTCTAATAGTTCTTCATGCAGTCTGTGTGTATCCATTGCTCACCGCTCTCGGCCGACGAAGTCCCGGAGAGTCTCTTTGGCGTCAGTGAGGTAACGCACCGGGAATGCTTTCTTGCCCGCCAGGCTGCGCCATAGTCCGATGAATCCTTTCTTGTGACTGGTAAGCCGGACAGCTCCCAGTGCATGCGTAAAGGAACTTTGGAAGAAAGCGGCTTCCCAGCTTTTGATGGACTCGACCGACTGACTCTCCGGCGCGCGCGTGCTTCCCAAACAGACTCTTCCGTCGTCACCAGCCGTATTCCAATAGGGAGCGGTTTTGAGCGGCGTATTAGCTCGCGGGCGCGCGTTCTTTTCAAGCGCTCGCACAAAAAGCTCTCCTCCGCGGACTTTGAAGACCAGCGGGGGATGAGGGAAGTTCAGGCCATTGAGTTTTCGTGCCCCTTCATCGGCTTCCCCAAAGAACATGATGCGACGCGCCGCTGGACTCCACCAGACGATCATCTCAGGCGTCCGTGCCAGCACATTTTCAGGTAGAACCTCCGGAGCGACTTGGCTCCCAAGACCCTCCGCAAGCCTCCGGAGAAAGCCCAAGCTCAGCGGTTGGGCGGCCGCGAGAAGTGGAGCGCCTTCTTCCTGGCTGATAATGTCATGCAAAGTCGCAAACGCCCTCTGCTGGTCCGTGTAAACAAGCAAGGCGTGACGTAGCTGCAGATTTGCGCTTGCGCCGATCTGGACATGACCTTCCATCCCCATACCTCCTACCCTTCCTGGTCGTTGCCAGGCAACAACGCAACCATGCGACTCGCGGCCGCCATCGTCTCGCACAGGACTGCCAGCGTGTCAAATGCCCGCCGGACGCTCGCGTGATCGCTGGGATTGATTTCCACGAGTAGGTTCGGTTCGGGGCTGGCTTCTAAAAATGCTTGCGACTCGTCGTCGTAGCAGGCGCACACCGAGTCATGGCGCTTGAAGCTGAC
>JAJYJL010000180.1 GCA_021789565.1 Acidobacteriota bacterium | reverse complement strand
ATCAACACCTTCCGCGACGTGGGCATCGACGGTCAGTACCAATACAATCTGGCCCCGCATTATTTTGCCGCCCATGCCCGTTTCCTTCATGAAAGCGCAAGCTACGCCGCGGATCAGCTGGGCACCCTCGTCGCCAATCCCAGCAATAACCTGAACGAAACCTACCTCGACGCCTCCTACGTGTACGAGGCCAAGTACGGCGCTACGCTTATTTACCGCGCCGCCGCAGGCAGCAATGACGCCGTCTTGTATAGCACCAACGCGGTGACCGCAAGCCCCGACTGGAAGTCCTGGACGCCGGAAATCTTCTGGACCCCTTGGTCGAATGTTCGTGTGGGAAACCAGTACATTTTCTACACCGAAATGGCAGGCGCCACCGGCACCATCCCCGGACAAACGCTGAGCCCGCATGATTTCAATACGTCCATGCTCTATTTGAGCTTCATTTACTGAGTTGAGGGGATGAAAAAATGAAAGCCTTATCGCACGTACTGGTACTTTCCACATTGGCGTTGGCCGTGGCCGCCTGCTCAAATCTCGAGCGCAGCCCGGACCTGTCCAATCCAAAGGTGTCGGGATCCACCCTGGCGCAGCAGACTTGTGCCTCCTGCCATGGCGGGCTGGTGGGACAGGAAAACGGCAGTTCCATCAATCCCACCTATCCCAACTTGGCTGGACAGCAGGCGGTATACTTGGAAACGGAGTTGCAGGAATTCCATGACCGCACCCGCAGCGATCCCCTGGCAAAAGACATGATGTGGGGGCTTGCCGAAAAGCTGACGCCGACGCAGATGAAGCAGTTGGCCGAATACTATGCCAAGCAGCCGACTCGGGCCAATCCGGATCACGGCGATCCGGCCAAGGTGGCCGCCGGGAAGAAAGTCTTCTCGGAAGGGAATGCAGCTGAAGGCGTTCCGGCCTGTGTTTCCTGCCATGGCCAAAATGCCGAAGGCAACGGGCCCATTCCCCGTCTGGCCGGACAGCATGCGGATTACCTGTACAAGCAACTGGTGGTCTTCAACACCGATGTCGGACGCCAAGCCCATTCCCAGGTGCTTGAACGTCCGCACGGAACGGCGATGGACAGCATCTCCCACAACATGACCGACGCAGAACGCCATCAGGTGGCTGACTACCTGCAGTCGCTGCACTAAGAGGGAAGGCGCTAAGTTGCCGCGGCCCGGTCGGGCCGCGGCATTTTTTTTGGTATTCGGAATCAATTGTTGAAACCTTGAAGTGTTGTACTAAATGTTTGTACAACATGAATTTAGGGGGGCATCATGAAAGCCATTACCTATAGCCACACCCGCCAGCATTTGGCAGAAATCATGGACAAGGTGAGCGATGACCGCGCACCTGTGCTTATTACGCGCCAGAATGGAAACTCTGTTGTGATGATGTCGCTGCAGGATTTCAACGCGCTGAAAGAGACTGCTTATCTGATGCGCAGCCCGAAGAATGCGAAGCGCTTGATGGAATCTATCGAACAGCTGGCAACGCAAGGTGGCCAGGTTAGAAACCTGATCGATGCAGATTAAGTTTTCCGAGGCGGCTTGGGAGGACTACCTGTTCAGGCAGCCCAATAACAAGGCGGTATTGAAGCGAATCAATACGCTGTTAAGAGACTTCAGCGTTCACCGTTTGATGGTATAGGGAAGCCCGAACCGCTAAAGCACAATCTGGCAGGTTTCTGGTCGCGCCGCATCGATGATGAACATCGTCTCGTCTATGCAGTACATGATGACACCTTGCTGGTTGCGCTATACCGTTACCACTACTAGACCCTACACTGGATTTCGAATACCCATTTTTCACCGACCTCTGGGCAGAGCCGCGTCGGAACCGGACCAGTCCAGTCTGAAGCGGCCTCCGGTTTCGTGTACCAGCGTCGTGCCTAGGTTCCGGCATTCCCGCGACAAGGTATTGAACAGCCAGTCCGTAGCGGCTGGCCCCGCGTGGCGCACCTGGAAGCGTCGTATTTCAGTGGGCACGAGCGTGAAGGAAACCAGGGTACCACTCATGGCATCCAGTACGGGGAAATACATACAGGAAAACCTGGAGCCGAATGCGTCGTAGCCTCCAATACCTTCGTAATCGTTGAGGAAGTTGCCGCATCCGTAAAGGATGGGGCGGTCGCGATAAATTTCGATGCCTTTGACGTGGTGCGAGGAGTGGCCGTGTACCACGTCCACGCCACCGTCATCGATGAGGCCGTGGGCAAAGGAGCGCGCTTCGTCGGAAACCGTGAAATCCCAGTTACCGCCCCAGTGGATGGACAATATTGTAAGGTCTCCCGGCCGCTTTTCGGAACGGACGCGCCCGACCAGATCGTGCAGGCTGGTGGCCGAAAGGTCCTGCAGACGGCAAACGCCTCTTCGCCCGGGTTCCGCAGCCCAGTCGGGCGGTACGCCGCTGTCGGGCGCAGCGCAGGAAAACACCAGAACTCGGCCTTTGCCGGGCACCGCAAGCACGGCAGGAGACGCGGCCGCTGCAAGGTTGCGCCCGGCGCCTGTCGCGTGGATGCCGGACCGGTACAGGGCATCGAGCGTTTCGGTGAGTCCCAAAGAGCCCCAGTCCAGCACATGGTTGTTGGCCAGTGAACAGCAGTCGATGGCGGCGGCGGCGAGGCTTCCCATGTTGGCAGGATGCATGCGGTAATGAACGGCCTTGCCGGGCCAGGGGCCGGCGCTGGTGGTCACGCTGGTTCCCAGGTTAATCAGGCGCAGGTCCGGGCTCTGGAGCGCAAGCTCGGCCAGGGCGTCTCCCCAGACGTAGGTGAAGTCTGCCGGTCGGGGAATCGGGCCTGAAACGTACTCCGCAAGGCGCAGGTAGTCGAGGGCGGACCGGGCCGTGGATTCAAGGATCTGTGGCTGTCCCGGGTGGGGCAGTATCTGGTCGATGCCGCGGCCGGTCATGACATCGCCGCAAAGGAATAGGGAAATGGAACGTACCGGTGACAAGGCTTGTCACCCCTTGGGCCATTTGCTACTTTGAACCATTATCGTGAGACTCCAGTGCCGGAAACGCTGCCATGATAAAACCCATTCTTGCCGCGCTGCTATCAGGGGTCGCCCGGGGGCTGCTGTGCTTGGCTTCCGCCGCAGGATTCGCAGCCACATTTCCCATTTCGTCCGGTTCTGACCTCGTGGGCGACACGCAGGTGGTGCTTGCCCTGCAGCAGGACACGCTACTCGACATCGCGCGTCGCCACGATCTGGGATACGACGAAATCGTGCAGGCCAATCCGGACGTGGATCCCTGGCTTCCGGGCGCCGGTACCCGCGTCGTGCTTCCCACCCGGTTCGTGCTGCCCGATACCCCGCGCCAGGGCATCGTGGTGAATCTTGCCGCCATGCGCCTGGACTATGTGTTTGACTATGGATAGTCCCAGCCCGGTACCGCCAGTCTTACGCGTCGGTGAATCATCCACCTGCGAGAAGCGCTGGAAGAGTTTTCCCTGATCTTCAGGTGCAATGCCCATACCTGAATCTGCCACGGTAACGAGAACCTCCCGCCTGCCAAATGGATTTTCCGAAATGCTGGCTTCGATGGTGATTGTGCCCTTCTCTGTGAATTTGACGGCGTTGGAGATCAGGTTAATCAAAACCTGACTGATTCGGGTTTCGTCTACCATTAACCTGGGAAGGTCTACGGGAATTTTTTGGACCACCTCGACAGGTTTTTCCCTGACGAGACCGGCAGTACTTGTGACCACGCTGTTCACAATATCGCCAAGGCTGACTGACTCTAGTTGCAGTTCCATCTTTCCCGCATCGATCTTGGAAAGATCCAGGATCTGGTTGATCATGGTTAATAAGTGCATCCCGGATTTACCTTTCATTTGCATGGATGCAGCGTACTCCGCCAGTTCCTTCGCGGCGTCATCTGCAGCACGGCCGGCAGCCTCTTCCACGAGCCTGGCCCCAATCAGGATATCGACTGAGATGTCCTGCCCCGCCTCCACCTTCTTGATAAAACAGCTTCTCCATGACCCAAAGTGATCAACCCACGCCTGCAAGGTGTATTCATACTGTCCCAATTCCAGCACAGTGAAGCTGCCATGCCAGTGGTCATTTACCTCCGGTGTCATCACCGTCTCAAGCCAAGACGAGTCTCCAGAACGCCGAAAAAGGAGGACCGCGGAAACGGCATCATGCCCGTCAGTAAAGATGTCCGCGGTGACGACAACCCGCTCACCTAAAATTCGCTTGATGGGAAACTGCCCATCATCAATTTCCGGGTAGACGCCCTCTATAACCACCCGAGGAGGCAACTTGGCAGGAAAACCAGATGTGGGTGATTCCGGCATTGGATTCACTTCCTCGAATTTCCAATTCTCTTGGAGAAACGACCGGCCACTGCCACTCAAGGCAGTACGTTCTATTGGAAGATCGCTTTATGCAGCCATCTCAGCCCGTCAATGGCCCGAGGCTTGGTTAATCAGGCATCTCTCATACCGGAAAACATTTCTATTCTACCCTGTCGAACCTGCATGAGCAACCGGACCCTTCTCTTTGCAATTTATCCTCAACACAACACATGGGTTAGCAGGCCGGAATCAAACTACCTGGAAACTGATGGACGCGGCATTATGGACCATTGGCTAGGACCGCATTTTCCACCGTCCACATCGGTTTTTTGCGGAGAACTGACTACAGCCGCGCGTCTTAAACCCAAGTTTTTGAGCCATGCTCCGTCGCCAATCAGCTATTCAATTCACAGACGAATTGACGATGCTAAGAAGCCTCTGTAAATTAGAATATCGGCTTGTGGAGGGATGGGTGAGCGGTTGAAACCGGCGGTCTTGAAAACCGTTAGCCCCGAAAGGGGCTCGGGGGTTCGAATCCCTCTCCCTCCGCCAGACTTTTGCTCCTCGCGATAACCATCGGAATATCATGGCCGACCACGACCCGAGATGGGGTCGGGCATCTTCTATAGCGTGTAGTAACACACGTCCACGGCAACCTAAAGTCCTTTCGACCTGCCTTTCGACGTGCTTTGCAAAAGCAGCCGAATTGCGGTATCTTTCATCTTCTTTGCCTCCATGTTGTCACGCTGCAAATTCGGGCTTCTGTTTGTCGTCGCCGGTGTTGTCCTGTTTGCCGTTGGCGGCAGATGCGCAGGTTCCACCTCCGCTGCGGGGGCGCCCTGGCGGTTTACTTTTCATCACGCCCTGCCGCAGTGGAAGGACGGGTTGCCTGTCGGCAACGGAACACTGGGCGCTCAGGTTTGGGGCACAGGCCCCGACCTTTATCTGACGCTTGATCGAGGAGACGTGTGGGACCTTCGCTATCAGCCCAACAGGCGCTCAAACTTCAACTATGCGCATTTGCAGGAACTGGTCCGTGAGGGACGGCACGACCTGATCCAACAGGAAATGTCGTCTGACATCGGCCCGATGGCAGACGTCGTGCCTACACGGCTCAGCATGGGCAGATTGAAGATCGAACTGCCGGCGGATACGCAAGTAGAACGGGCCACGCTTGATTTGAAGTACGGCGAAGTTCGCTGGCTGTTGAATGTCCATGGTCGGCCAGTGGAATACCGCGTTCTGGCCAGCGTTGATCCGGACATCATCCTGGTTACACTGGATGGCGTGCTAGGGTGGACGCCCGGTGTCAGCTTCTATCCCATCGGGACTCTCGACCCGAGCGTGGCCAGCAAACTCGGTTACCCGCAAGCAACATCGGGGACGCGCGGAAAGTTTTCGTGGTCCACCCAGTCTCTGCTTTCAAGCGGAGCTGTGACGACCGCATGGACAAGCGAACCCAAAGGCACCAAGTGGAACCTGCTGATCACAATCCCGGCGCAGAATGATCCTCACGGCATTGATTCAGCACGGCACACGCTTGACTACGCGTTGTCCGAAGGGACGTCAAAGATTCTCATCCATCATCATGAATGGTGGCGCGAGCGATGGTCGCATTCGCAGGTCCATATTCCCGATGCGGAATTTGAACGCCTCTGGATTAACGGAATCTACAAACTCGCCAGCAGTTCCTACCGAAGCGTGCCGGCGGGCCTGCAAGGCCTTTGGCCGCCTGATGGCGAACTTCCTCCCTGGCGTGGCGACT
This sequence comes from Acidobacteriota bacterium, assembly GCA_021789565.1. The sequence continues at coordinate 3,850 of JAJYJL010000180.1, read as the reverse complement.
ACCACATCGACATGAACATCCAGGAAACTTATTGGCCCGCATACAGCAGCAATCAACTGGATCTGGCAGAGCCGCTGAACCGCTGGCTGATCAATACGGTGGCCCCCCAGGCAAGAAAGATAACGCAACAGTTTTTTGGCGTCCCCGGACTTTGGGTCGGGGGCGCCCTTGACGTGAAAGGCCGACTGCTGGGAGGGCAGACAAACTGGATGACGGTGCAGTATTGGCTGGGCGGCGGAGCGTGGCTCGCCCAGCATCTCTGGTGGTATTACGCATATAGTCAGGATAAGGAATTCCTCCAGCAGCAGGCCTATCCGTTCCTCAAGCAAGCCGTCCTGTTCTACCAGAACGTTCTGAAGCCAGGTCCGGACGGCAGACTGCACATTCCGCTCTCAGCTTCGCCGGAGTATTTCAGCAACGAACTGAAGGCTTGGACACCCGACCCGACAGAAGATCTTTCGCTTGCACGTACTCTTCTGCGTTACGCAATCCAGGCTTCGGAAATCCTCAGAGTCGACCAGCAGGAACGTAGCGGATGGGTCGCGATGGAAAAGAAGTTGGCCCCTTATCCTATTGGGAAATCAGGCCTCAAAGTCCAGCCTGACTCATCTTACGATATTTCTCATCGCCACCCAATGCATCTGTTCCCCATCTTTCCCGGGGGCGACCTGAACGTGGAAGGCAGTGCTGATGACCGCTCGCTGATCAATAAGTCAGTTGAAAATTGGATCTTCCGCGGCACCGGCGAATGGACCGGATGGTCGTTTCCGTACGCCAGCCTGATAGCCTCGCGTGTGAGGCGCTCCAACCAGGCGCTGAATGAGCTGGAAATATACAAACAGGCCTTTATATGGCCAAACGGGTTCCACGTGAACGGCGATTACCAGCACTATGGATATTCCACGCACGATTACCAGCCTTTCACCATGGAAGCCGAGTGCGCCTTCACGGCGGCTGTCAACGGCATGCTGCTCCAGAGTTGGGGAGGCAGGGTCAGGATTTTCCCTTCTGTGCCGGACGCATGGAAAAATGTTTCTTTTCATGATCTCCGGGCGCAGGGCGGCTTCCTGGTTTCAGCGGAAATGGTGAATGGCAAAATTATCTCCGCATCCATCGCTTCCCCCGCGGGCGGCGACGCCAAAGTGGTTTTCCCTCTGGGTTATGTTGCACCAGGCGGGCCTTTCACGGTGGAAACGTTCCATTTGACGCCTGGCGAGCGAATCACAATCCTTGCAAAATAGGTCCGCCGATCGCGCTAAGCCAGCACCGACCCCTTACCCGGATTGATGTTACCTGCAGCATTCCCAAGGCTGATTGCCGCCGGCAGCCAGGCTGCGGGCTGCGTCCTAATTCAGATGATGGAGAGGTGCAGGCACCCCCGGATGTGAAAACGCGCCGCCATGATGCCGCCCCCAGGCCATTGCCAAAATGCCGGTGTCACTGACGCAGTTCGCTCATTCTGGTACAATTGCGAAAATTAGTTTGTGGGCAGTGTAGATGGCCGAATAACCGCAGTTACCGGCGGATGACGAAAGTTCCAGGAGAATGTCGTTGGATGCGGAGCTCCAGCTGGTCAAGCGCTGTCTCAGGGGAGAAGATGCAGCCTGGGAAACCCTACTCCAGGCTCACACTCACAAGGTTTACAACCTGTGCTATCGTTTCACGGGCCGCTCGGAGGACGCCGAGGACCTGACTCAGGAAGTCTTTATCAAAGTCTTCCGCACGCTCAAGAGCTATGACCCGGCACAGGCAAAGTTTTCAACCTGGGTCAATCGAATCGCGCGGAACCATCTGGTGGATCACTACCGCCGGACAAGGGGGGACCGCGTGACGTCAACCCTCGATGAGCAGATGCCCATCCCCGACCCTTCCCTAGACAGGCACCCTGCGAGCCATGTAGAGGCACGTGAGCGGCGGGAAAAACTGCAGGAAGGACTCGCCAAGTTGTCACCCGACCTTCGGGAGGCTGTTATCCTTCGCGATCTGCAAGACCTGGACTATGCCGAAATTGCACAGGTCCTGGATATTCCCGAAGGGACAGTTAAATCCAGAATCAACCGCGGACGATTGGAACTGGCGCGGGCCTTAAAACGTATGGATAAGTGAAGGCTGAAAAGGCAGGATGATGACACATCTGGAACTCGAAAACCTGGCTAGTGAATACCTGGAAGGGCAACTGGAGGCAGCCCGCCGGGCTGACGCCGAAGAACATCTGGCCGGTTGCGCCAATTGCCAGGAGCTCATATCCGATATCCGCCTTGCTATCCAGGCTTGCCGGTCGGCCCGGGAAACGATGCCGCCTCCTTCGCTGGTGGAACGGATTCGGCTGGCTACGGTGGGCGAGCCTCGTACTGGTATCGCTGAACAGGTTAATGCGTTATTACGGGGTGTCCGCCAGCCACGCATCGCCTATGCCGTTGCCATGACCGTTTTTTCTCTTTCCCTGATCATTAATATCGCAGGTCTTGATTTGCGCCGCATGAATATACAGGACCTAAATCCGGCCACATGGGTTTACCGCGCCAACCGCGCAGGGCATCTCATGTACGGGCGCGCAGAGAAGTTCTATGACGATCTGCGAATTGTTTACGAAATCGAATCGCGATTCCGGAACGCTCAACCAGAGTCTCCCAACCAGGAGAAGCAGACCAGCAAACCCAGCCCGTCGCAGGAGAGCCCCGCTAGCACGGCAGGGCCCGGAGGCCTGCGAATGGCGTCTGTCTACCTCGACGGCACCGGGCAAGACGCTCAACAGGAGCCAGGAGTATTGACCCATGAAATGCGCTAACCATCCTCTCAACGATTCCGTTGCCTACTGCGCACAGTGCGGCCGGCCGCTTTGCGACACCTGCCGCCGTGACGTGAAAGGAACATCTTATTGCGAGACCTGCCTGGCTGCCCGGCTCCAATCGCCCTTGTGGAGTTCAGGGATGCAACACGGGGCTGGGGCAAGCCCTGGCGTCGCGCTGGCACTAGGCTTCATCCCTGGTGTGGGGGCCATTTTCAACGGCCAGATCATGAAGGCCATGGTGCAGGTATTACTTTTCGGCTCACTCATCGCCCTTTGCCACCGAGTTCACGGCCCCATAGGTCCTATTTTCGGATTGGCAGCTGCCGCTTTCTACTTCTACATGGTGATCGATTCTTACCAGACGGCCAAAGCCAGGCAAACAGGCCACCCGACGCCGGAATGGTTCGGGGTGAGTGACATGAAGATGGATGCCCCGCTGGGTGCAGTGGTATTGATTGGCCTGGGTGTGATGTTTCTCCTCGATAACATGGGAATTCCCATTTTTTCGCAGCTTGGCAAATTCTGGCCGCTACTTTTGATTGTGCTTGGCCTTGCGCTGCTGCAGAAGCGCCTACGTCAGGGTAAAGCTACCGCCCCGCAAGCTCCTGAGGCAGCGCCCGCAGATCAGGGGGAGAATCGGCCTCCTGGTTAGTGAGCGCGACAAGTTTTCGCCGGTGTGTGCACATTAGAAGCACGGCTTATGATTGCATGGAATCCGGTTCACATCAGGATGAAGGAAGGACAACAAAATGGAGAACCTACCCGGATTGCTTGCGGTCCTGATCCCCGTTGCTGTGATTTTGATGCCCATTGCAATCGTGTGGATTGTTTTCTGGTTTAAGGCTCGCCAGCGCGAAATGGAGTTGCAGGAATCCCTCAAACTCCGGGAGTTCGAGCATCTACAGCGCCTGAGGGAACTGGATCTCGAAATTGAAAAAATGAAATCTCGCGGGTCAGAAAAGCATGAGTGATAGCGACCGGAAATCCTCAAGCAACCGTCGACTTTGCATGACAATTGCCGAGCAAGACCGGCACGCAACTAAACTGGAAGCACAAGGT
>JAJYJL010000179.1:3558-9929 GCA_021789565.1 Acidobacteriota bacterium | reverse complement strand
ATTGGCCCGTGCGTGCTTGGTGATGTTGTTCAGGGCCTCCTGGACAATTCGGTAAAGGGCGACCTCGACCTGGGGAGGAAGCCGCCCGCTGGTGTCTCCCTCCACCGCGATACGGATCCCAAACCGTTTTGAGACACCCTGGGACAGGAATTCGAGCGCCGGGACCAGACCAAGATCATCCAGAATGGTCGGCCGCAATTCATGGGAAAGGCGACGCAATTCTGTTTCGATCCGCTCAATTAAGCCCTTGATTTCCTCGACAGTCTGCCGGCCAGAATGCGGCAGGGTTTGGGCCAATCCGTCAATGGCAATGTGGACCGATACCAGGAGCTGACTTGCTTCGTCGTGGAGTTCGTGGGCAATGTGCCGGGCACGCTCTTCGAGGGTTTCATTGAGCCGGTGCAGGGCCTGTTCGGCACGTTTCCGCTCTGTGATGTCACGGGCTATACCCTGAACGCCCACAGGTTTCCCATTGCTTAGAATTGGACGAGCGCTGACTTCCACCATGAGCGGGTGCCCGTCTTTGGTAATAATTTCGAATTCCTGGGTTATGGGAGTACCGCTGGCAATCAGTTCCTGGAACATTCTGGCCGCCCGCTCAAAGTATTCCATTGCCAGCACGTTCACAGGGATGGGCGGAGGTTCGTCCCGGCGATATCCCGTGAGTCTTTCGCCCGCCCTGTTGATCGAAGTCAATCTGCCTTCGAAATCTGTCGTAAAAACGATGTCGTTTGCGTTTTCGAACAACTCACGATATCGTTCCTCGCTGGTCTGCAGCGCGACGTTTGTTTCCCGGTAACCGCTGATCGTCATTTCATACGGGGCGAGGCTCTCGATCAGGAATCTTGAGGATGATTTCATCACTCCGGAAATATCCTCGACCTGTGACATGCGCGAGAGGGCCTGGTTGAGGGCATCGCAGTGGAGCGACACCATCTGGATGAGGCTGGTTTCCTGTCCCAGGGCGCGGCGTCCCAGTTCATAGGCCTCCTCCAATGCCGCTTCATCCGTTTTTTCCAGGTAGGTCTGCAAAGCGGAAGAATAGGTGTTCATCAGTTCCCGTTGGTCGGTTTTCATTGCGATCTTCCTTGGTAAAAGGCAACAAGCACCAGGGCGTCGTCCGAATCGAGCCCGTCCCGCAAAAGGATGCCTTGCGCAGTCTCATCCGGGCTGTCGAAAAGTACCAGGCCGTCTTCGAAGCCGCGCCGGATGCCATCCGTCGCAAGAACCAGCGTGTCGCCCGGGACAACCTTTATGGCCGCGGCACGCAGCGGAGGCAGGTGAACTCCGACCACCCCTTGGGACATCAGAAGAGACTCATAGACGCGTTTCCCATGCGCTACGGGATGAACCAGCAGGCCCTCGACGTTGCCCACACCAACCCATTCCAGGGAGTTTTCAAGCCCATCAAGATGGGCTATGCTCATGGCAACCCCCCTTGTCTCGCGCAGTTGCTGGCTGCAAAGTTGGACAATCTGGACCAGCGGGTCGTGAGAATGCGCCTCCACAACTTTCAGGGCGAGGTTTGCAGCTTGGGCCGCCGCTTCGCCATGTCCCAATCCGTCGGCGACGGCAAAAAGCATTCCATTCTCAAGTTTACAGGCCAGGTGCATGTCACCCGACAGGGCTTCACCCGGCATCTGCCTGCCTGCAACCCCCCACTCGACAATGTTTGAGTTCATTCCATCCATTTGATGGCTGTCACAGTCGTGCCACGCCCCTTGTGGGAAACGATAGCAAACTCATCCATCATCCGTCGGACCCCGGGCAACCCGAGGCCCAGCCCACCGGAAGTGGAATAGCCATCTTTGAGTACCGCATCAACGTCCGGAATGCCAGGGCCCTCATCTGTTGCTTGAATAACAATTCCTTTTCTGGGTTCCTTATTGATGATCCAGCAAATGATGCTTCCGTTCTTTGCGTAAAGCAGGAGGTTCCGTGCGAGTTCCGAAATCGCAGTTGCGATCACGGCCAGGTCAGACGGTCCAAAACCTATATGGATACCCAGCTCGCGCCCTTCCTGTCGCGCCGCCAGGATGTCCTCATCCGACTTGATCAAAACAAAAACTTCATTTTTCGTACCGGCCATGATCGATCCGTTTCGTTCTGCGCTCCATATACTCGAGACCTTCTTCGAGGTCCAGCGCTGTAGCCACGCCTTCCAGTTTGAGCCCGAGTTGAACCATTGAAAAAGCGACCTCAGGCTGAATGCCGACGATCACCGTGTGCGCTCCACGCAACCTGATCATACTGGCAATTTCGCTGAGGGTCCGGCAGGCGAAGGAGTCCACAACGTCTAGCGCTGTGACATCGACGATGACTCCGCGGGACCTGTAGGTTCCAACCTGTTTCGTCAAAGCATCCCGAAGTCTGATAAGATCAGCATCCCTCAACGCTGCCTGGACAGAAGCGATTAAGTAAGGTCCCTGCTTGAGGATTGGAACCAGCACGGTTCACCTGCCTTTCTCCTGATCGGAGGGTTCTTGGAGCCGGCTTACCTGATAGCCCAGCGTCCGGTCCGCTTCTTCGATTCCACCTCGCAGGTCGCCAACTGTGTTCATCTTCGACAAATCAACCCCAATCGTCACCAGGGTCTGAGCAATCTCAGGGGACAGACCTGTAACGATTGCCGTTGCCCCCAGCAACCGCGCTGCTTCGACCGTCAAAACGAGGTGGTTGGCAACAGTCGAGTTTATCGATGGCACGCCCGTAATATCAATGACCACGACCTTAGCCCGATTGGCGCGAATACCTCGGAGGAGTTGTTCAGTCAACTGACGCGCCCTCTGCGGATCAATGACTCCGACAATGGGCAGAATAAGTAGTCCCTCTCTTACCGGTAGCACCGGTGTTGAAAATTCCCGGATAGCATCCTGTTGCTCGCGGATAATCCTTTCACGCTCATGTACAAATCCCGCAGCTACGGTGACTGTGATACGCCGGGCGGCAGGCTCATAGATATCCAGCATCCGCCTGAGCACTGCAATGCTCGACTGGCATTTCTTAAAGAGTGCCCGCATTAATACGTCCCGCAGGAGAAGGACAATCCCGATGACCTCATGGGTTTCCACGCCACGCGGTATGATTCGTTCTGAAAGATTGCGAGCATAGGCTTGTAGCGCTTCGACAGCGCCCGTTTCCAGAACGTCGACATAATTGTCATAGATCGAGGTTGTCTCGGTGAGAATCTCCTCATTAGTTATCGCCGTTAATAATTTTGATTCGGTGATACGGCGTGCCCATTCTTCCCGAAGCCGGGTCCTGTTCTTACGCAGGTGCTCAACAAGCTCAGCGAAGAAGTCAGATGGCCCTCCTTGAAACCGGGGACGGATGGCTATTTTCTTGACCGCAGACATGGGGAAAACCCTCCTAACTTGTATCTCGTTTTCATCCTGCCCCCGGGGTCTCCGATGACGTGGCAACCCTTGGTATCAGAAACGCGCGCCCGGGACTGAGGGAGAGTCTGGTAAAACGCGCAAGGCCTCCAATTGGCATAAGGCTATTGTGCGGCCCGTGGGGTAATCTGTGTGGGAGTTTAATTGCCAATACCCCAGCAAAACATAGCCGCAATAAACGGAAGCCATTCGAGCTTCGTCTATCGCATAGAGTTTTGCCCCATATCAGGCAAAGTGTCAAATCCTTTTGAACATGAGTTTGAGTATGAATCTCAAACAGACAGCCAAGTGACAACATTCGTCGTAAATGGAATTGCAAATGGCCGGGCCTGGAAGTTAAACCTTGAAGGCTTGCCTGCAAACTCTTATGAGTTCTCCATGCCCGGCGGAGTCCATGCGCTGCACGTGCCAATCTGCAAAACATTTCCGCAAGCGGAAGTAATTTGCGCGCAAGGCGAGCTTTGAGACCCGAGGCAGCCGCCGAGAACTTCTGTGCAGATGGAGTTTGCAAATCGCACAACTTGCTGATCTTACGGTGTAGCGATAGGCCCTGCCTTGGGTGCGTGCCTGATGCCCATGGAAATTTGGCAGGTAATGTGCTTGTGCGGCAGCAGATGAGCTTTATTTAGAGGTAGCACGGGTGGCCGGAGAACTTGCGGCTGTTACAGTTCGTTGCGGGCCCCTCCCTTCGGAGGACGCCATCCTAGGCACGTCAGGTGCGATGGCTGAAATCCGCGATAAACTCCGAAAAGTCGCCTGCACGGATGTTCCTATTCTCATTCGGGGAGAGGCCGGCACAGGGAAAGAGATTCTAGCCCGTCTCATTCACAGTAGATATCCCGGCGAATCTGCTCCTTTCCATAAGGTGACGCCAGCAGGGCGCAATGGATGGTGCCGGAGTGCCAGTTTCGTTCGCCCTTACGATGGGGCCAACGGTGACAATGGCAATGGGCACCATCTAGAGAGGGATCCAGGAAAGCTGACCAGCATCGGCACTCTATTTTTTGATGATGTCGCAGAGTTGAACTCCGCTTCTCAACGGAACCTGACGCGCTTACTGCACGATGACGGGCCGTCCGGTCCTGGTCTATCAGAATATGTTCCTCCTTTATTTCGAGTGATCTGCAGCACTAAATACGATATTGAACGAGAGATGAGAACCGGGAATTTTCGAGAGGACCTCTTCTATTCCATTAACATCATCAACGTGTTCCTCCCGCCATTGCGCACGCGGCGTGAAGACATTCCGGCATTGGTACGCCACTTCTGGAAGTGCTACCAGAATGAATTGGGCTTAGACGCGCCAGAGCCTTCTAGCTCTCTTCTTTCCCTGCTTCAAGAGCACGACTGGCCGGGAAACATTCGGGAACTTGCCGCTATGATGAAGCGCTACGTGCTGCTTGGTTCCGGAGAACAAATTGTTCAGGAACTGACCGCAGAAGGATGCGCGCCGCCGGAATGCGAGACTTCCTCCCTACGCAGTATCTCCCTAAAGAGTCTTTCTAAGCAGGAAGTACGGGAGGTTGAGCGCAAGATCATTTTCAAGACACTTAGTGAGACGCAGTGGAATCGGAAACGCGCAGCTCGTGCTCTGAACATCAGTTACCGAACTCTGCTTTACAAGATCAAGGAGGCTGGAGTGCCTCCAAAAAGAATTGTCGTGAAGCGGGAGACGCAAAATTGAAGAATCCAACTGAACTGGAACATCGTATTCCGGATCTCGGCCAACTAGAGGCGACGGAGTTGAAGAGGCGCGCGGCGGAAGATGCCGTGAAGGATGCCGACTCCTATGCCTCCAGCACTCGCCCGCAACCCAAGAAAGACTCGGAGGCCAGCAGACTCGACCCTGTTTCATATCTGCTGAAGGCCAGCAAGCACACCGGCGTGCATGTCGGGTCCCAGGATGGGATCGATGGGTTGTTTATCCGTTCCAACGAAGGTGGGGCCAGCCTGGTCCTCTCAGAGGAAATGTTGGAGATTTCTCTTGCGGATGAAGTCTCGGCTCTTGCCGCTGAACCCATCAGGATTTTCCACGTGCAAGCCCCTGCGCCGTGGGTGGAACAGGTACATGCCGGCAAAGCGTGAGAAGCCATGTGGGCCAGTCCTTTGCCAGCCCAATGCTTAGGCTATCCTTTACTCAGTAACTTACCTGAGTTTGCACTGGGTGCTTTCCTGAGCGCCCACTCAGCCTTTGAGAACCAAGTCCTGAGATCGTGCGAGGCGATCGCGGTCGAGACCCTCACAATGCCGGTGGCATGTGCTCATCCGCAAGCTTTTTCGTCCATACGTATGGGGCCTGCCTCTTTCCGCCACTGCAAAGTACGTTCGTCGCCAATGAGGTTAAGGCGGCCTTTCGCATGTATCGAGAGCGAAAGGTGGGTGCAAGACAATTCACATGCACGAATGAGTTTGCATGAGTTGACTGGAATTTGCTGCTTGGATCTGCAAAATACGAATGTCTTCGGGACACGAGGATGAATCGTAACTAGCTTTAGAAGCAACGTGATAGGAGTCTAGGTGGTTGACAGGCCAAACTGGAACAACTCGGGCGTAATTTGGCATGCAGTGTGCGAGTGCTGGAGTGGGCACATTTCCCGGTAGTAACGCGTGGAGTGTGCGTTCGGCTGTTTATATCGGATGCATTCCGAAAGAGGTTAGGGTTCACGGGGGATTGGCATCCGGGGAAACCTGAAAGCGAATCGGGAGGATCCAAACGGCAGAAGGCAATCCGAAATTGTTAGAAGGGAATAAGGCATGGGGACATTGTCAAACACGCTCGATGGTCGGCTGATTTCGTGCCATGGCCTTCCGTCCAAAGAAACGATCTTTGGCCAGTCCGAGGGCATGAGAGGGCTGTCGCAGATTGTTCAAAGAGTTGCTGCCGCGAGTGTTCCCCTCATCATCCTGGGAGAAAAGGGGACCGGAAAAGAAACCCTCGCGCGGTTCATTCATGCGTGCAGCGCCGGCCCAAATGCG
>JAJYJL010000179.1:0-3548 GCA_021789565.1 Acidobacteriota bacterium | reverse complement strand
AATGCGCCATTTTTGAAATTAGGCTCGCGGATCGCGGACGGCCCTGCCATTGACGAAGTGGCATTCCGTCTGAACCCACAGGCAACCGAGGGGCATGATCGTTCTCATGAGGGCACGGGTCATAACTGCCGTTTGTGTACGTTCTTTGTCGAAGAAATTTCCGAGGTTTCCCTAAACCACCAGCTGGAACTACTTCAGCTGATTAAAGGTTCCAATGCTTTCATTTCGAGTGAAGGTACGGACATCCCAGTTGCGATCCGGGTTATCGGGACAAGCTCCCGCGATATGGAGCAGGAGGTGGCGGCAGGGAAGTTTCGCGAAGATCTTTGGGCGCTCCTCAGTGACGTCACGTTGCGCCTATCTCCGTTGCGAGAGCGAAAAGAGGACATCCCTTATCTTGCCCAGTATTTTTGGCAACTTTACAGCAAGAAATTTGGTTGTCAAGCGGCCGCACCCACTGCCCAATTGATCCTGCACCTTCAAGAACATGACTGGCCTGGCAATATCCTCGAGTTGGAAAACGCCATGAAGCGTTATGTGGTTCTGGGCACTGAGGGGATTAAAACAACTGAGCGTTCAGCGCAGTATCCGGGACGAGTTGCTCGAATAGTATCAAAGCAGCCCTTCATCTCGTTGAAGCATGTCACCCGTGAGGCTGCCCAGGCGCTTGAGCGCAAAATCATCTTGAAGACCTTGCAGGAGACCCAATGGAACCGGAGGCAGACAGCGCGGGCCTTGAATATCAGCTATCGCGCGCTGCTTTACAAGATTAAAGAGGCGGGACTGCTTCCGGACCAGGCAGAAGATGCAGTAGAGGTTCCCGGTGGGAACAGCCAGAAGTCAAGGCGAGAGGTCGCGTGAGCAAAGGGCAGAACATGTCTCTTCTAAATACTCTATACGAAGACGGCTGCCCAGCGTTTAGTGGTTCGGTCTGGTACGCAGCCCACACGCGTCATCAGCACGAAAGAATAGTTGCCAGGATGCTTGCCAACAAAGGGTATGAAGTCTTTCTTCCGCTCTACACCGAGGTCCGTCAATGGCGGGATCGGGTAAAGCGAGTAGAGGTGCCGCTGTTCTCGTGTTACGTGTTCCTGCGGGGTGACGTGGACCGCCGGCTCCCGATCCTGACGACCCCGGGAATTCACGGGCTGGTGTGCAGTGCTGGAAAGCTGGCTGGAATTCCCGAGGAGGAAATTGATGCCGTGCGAAGCGTTGTTGAGAACCACATAAATGTTGAGCCGCACCCGTTCCTGAAGTGTGGAGACCTTGTCCGGGTGAAATCTGGTGCACTTCGCGGGCTGGAAGGTTTTCTGATAAGGAAGAAGGGACAAACGCGTCTGATCATTTCGGTGACATTGCTTGAAAGGTCGGTGGCTGCGGAAGTTGATGCGGGCACCGTTGAACGAATAGAAGCTGCGCCGAAAACGCCTTTCATGGAAAGCAAGGGCGGATGGAGTTCCAGGGGGAGCATGTTTGCGCCATCACATTCGGTTTCGCTGGCGTAGAGAGCCATTGTCAACGATGGTTTGGATCTCTCCAAGGCTCATGGCTAATTGAAGGGGGTCGGTATATGGCTCGAATTTGTTCATGTCTGATGGTGATTGTAGCCGCGGGGGTATTGACTGTCCGCGCACAGACGGCGGCCCCATCGGGACAGTCTAACCTGGTGGCCAGCGTCGCAAATACAAAAATGGAAACAACGGACGACTGGAACCGGCGACTGGAAGAGTTGGTTCACACCTCGCTTGCAAACGGTCAGGCCAACCCCTCCCCGGGCGACTATCGGATCGGGCCGAACGATTTGTTGACCATTAACGTACTCGACGCGCCTGATCTGAGCGGCCCGGTAAGGGTTGCGGCCGACGGTCAGATTTCGGTGCCTCTGCTCGGAACCGTCAAGGCCGCCGGACTGACTCCACGCGAGCTCGAGTTGGTTCTGCAGGCTCTGCTTCATCGCACCTATATGAAAGACCCGCATGTTTCGGTGATTGTCACGGAAATGCAGAGCCATAGCGTTTCAGTGCTCGGATCTGTGAAGAATCCGGGATCGTTCCAAATTCCCGGAACGAAGACACTTCTGGAGATGTTGTCGATGGCTGGCGGCATTGCTCCGGACGCAGGAGATACCGTCCTGGTGATGCGAGGTGGGAGTGCTGGGTTTGTTCGCGATGGGCGTGGGCAGGCGCAGAAGGTCACCGACGGAAACAGCCAAGACGCAAGCGCAAATGGCGTGGCGGCCTCCTCCACTGGCAAGACCGGTGATGGAGATTCGGTTGCGGTCAGCCTGAAGAAATTGCTGGATTCCGGCGACCCGCAATATAACATTCTGATCTATCCAGGCGACATCATCAAAGTTAAGGCTGCTGGGATTGTCTATGTCGTCGGCGACGTCAACCGACCCGGAGGGTTCCCCATCCCGGACAACGAGCAGATGACCATTTTGCAAGCGATTGCTCTCGGTTCAGGATTGGCGCCAAACGCGGCCAAGAACAAGGCAAGAATCATTCGGATCGCCCAAAACGGGGAAAAGATCGAGGTTCCGGTGCGGCTGGATAAGATTCTGTCTGGAAATGCCCAGGACGTTGCACTCCGTCCGAAAGACGTTCTCTTTGTCCCTAAGAACGGTACAAAAGCAGCCAGCAAGGCTGTTCTTGATACGTTCTCCAAATGGATTGTCTGGCGTGGTATTCCCTGACCGATAGCGAAAATTCGCGAGAAATGTGGAGATTCGTGCATGGCAGAAGAAAACAAGATTCAACCATATAAGCCTGGATTGCTTGAGAAGGTGCGAGGTTTCTCAGCCGTACATGGAGATGCGACCTACCCGGATTCTGAAGGCGATGTAGATGCTCGCTACGTGCTTCGAGTGCTCAGCAATCGCTACCGGATTGTCGTCGCCTCTGGAATCACAGTCATGTGTATCGCATTGCTGGCCTCGCTCTTCATGAAGCCTGTCTACCGCTCGCAGGCGATTGTCGAGATCAAAGAGGCAACGCCGGATATCGAGAGCCTGCAGCAGTTACAAAGCCGGGACGCCTCCCCGAACAATGTGGTTGTGACGGAAGTGGAAACGGAAATGGGCATTCTGCAGAGCGACAATCTGGCTCGGAAAGTCATTGGCCAACTCCACATGGCCGATGAGCAAAAACCAACTTTCTCCGTGGCGGGCATTTTGAGTTCAGGGTGGAGAGCAGTGAAGAGGTGGTACACCGGGCCCGACAACAGTGCGACTTCTCTGGCGGATGCGAAGGCTTACCAGCGGCTGGTGGACAGATTTGAAGCTTCACTCAAGGTTGAGCGAGTTGGAAGCAGCCGGCTCGTCAAAATCAGCTACGAAAGCGATGATCCTCACGTGTCGGCAAACGTGGTGAATGCGGTGGTTTCCAACTACTTGCAGTTGCACGCTCAGGCAACTGACAAGCTCACCAAGGTTCTCGCCAAAGAAGTCGAGGACGCCAGGCGGGAACTGGAACGCTCAGAAAGCAGAATGACGAAATTCGCGAACAATAACGGGCTGCTTTATCTGCAAAATGACAACGGTACAACGG
>JAJYJL010000178.1 GCA_021789565.1 Acidobacteriota bacterium | reverse complement strand
CAATTCCATGCTGACCCGCCGAAAACCGCAGCGACTCAACCCTTCCGCCGCCTTATCAACGGATCAGGGGAGCCGGTCGTCACTTGACAGAACGAATATCGTAACGGGGTTATGCCACTATGAAGCAATCCGAACTGCCGATAAATCCCAGGAATATCCCGGTGGGCGTGGTGGGCCTGGGTTTGATGGGAACAAGTGTTGCAACGTGCCTGCTGGCTGCCGGACATCCTGTGGCGGCTGTGGAGATCGACGCGAACAAGCGTCGAACCGCGCGCCGCAGGATTCTGAATCACCTGCAGGAGATGAAGCGAGAAGGATTGCTGCGCACCGATCCCGGCAAGGTGCTTGCCCGACTGCAAGTGTCTGAAAACTACGCGGGGTTGGAATCGAGCCATCTGGTTGTGGAATGCGTCTTCGAGGATCTGGATGTCAAGAAGGACGTCCTTCGAAAAGTGGAGGCGGTGATCTCTTCCAAGGGCATCATAGGGACGAATACGTCTGGGATACCGGTCACCGTGTTGCAGCAAGGGGCGCATCATCCGGAGCGGATTGTGGGGATCCACTGGGCTGAACCGGCGCATGTCACACGTTTCATGGAAATCATCTGTGGGAAAGAAACCAGGCCCCAATGCGCGGAGTACGCGGCGGTGCTCTCCCGCCGATGGGGGAAAGAGCCTTCCATCGTCAAGCGGGACATTCGAGGTTTTATTACCAACCGCTGCTTCTATGCCTTGCTGCGCGAAGCCTTTTACCTGGTGGAGGCGGGTTATGCCACAGTCGCCGACGTCGACCGCTCGCTGCGGAATGATCTTGGCTACTGGATCACCCTGGCGGGGCCATTCCGCTTTATGGACCTGACGGGGATCCCGGCCTATCAGGCTGTCATGAAAGACCTGTTTCCGGAATTGAACTGCGCTCAGGAAGTCCCCGATTTAATGCGCAAGGTTGTGAAGTCTGGTGCAAAGGGTGTTTCAAACGCGAAGGGCTTTTATCGGTATACTCCAGAACAAGCCAGGCGCTGGGAAAAGCGGTTCATGAAATTTAGTTACGAAATACGGGCGCTGGCCCAGAAGTACCCTGAGGAAATGTCGAATCAAAAGCGGAAAAAAAGTGAGGTGGAGGGGCGGCCTCGTTGATAATTGATGCCCTTGCGGTTTGTGGGCGACTGGGTTCCTGGCTGTGCTCCGGACGAGGCCTTCCAACCAAGTGAAACAACCGGGTGTTTCCCAGCCGGCGAAAAGGTATTTCCGGTAGCATCATTTTGTTCCAGGGTTCAACGTCACATGGGAAGATACGGAAAGTCGGCAGAAGTCTTTGCAAAGAATCGGAATTTTATCACTGGGGGCGTAGTTTCAGTCAATCGGGCGATACTTCCTGAAATTGTATTCGTCAGAGGTGACGGAGCTTACATTTGGGATGCTGATGGCAACAGGTACATCGATTACCATGCCGCCTTCGCACCCCATTTTCTGGGCCACAACGACCCCTATGTAACAGAAGCAGTTAATTGCGTGCTCCGGGAGCATGCCAGCCTTTACGGGTCCGGCACCACGGTCCCGGAAGGGCGGCTTGCCGAACTGATCTGCCGGCACATTCCATGGGTCGAAAGTGTCCAATTCCTCAACACAGGCAGTGAGGCCACTTACCAGGCTATCCGCCTGGCGCGGGCTGTCACCGGTAGGGACGATATCATAGTCATGCAGGGCGGATACAATGGCTGGCATAACGACGTCTCGTGCAATCTCATGACCCCGTTGGAGCGGCTGGGGCCCCGTATTTCTCCCGGCGAATATCGTTACGAGCCAATCAGTGCGGGAGTTCCACTATCTCACCAGAGGCTGGTTCACCCGATCAATTTCAACGATCTGGATTCCGTCGAGTATGTCTGCAGGAAATATCCCATTGCCGCCCTGATTACAGAGCCAATCCTCCAGAACGTTGGAATCATTAAACCGGTGCCGGGGTACTTGAACGGTTTGAGGAGGCTGGCAGACCAAAATGGATTCATCCTGATCTTTGATGAGGTGAAGACAGGTTTCCGGCACAGTATTGGCGGCTACGCGCAACTCGCCCATGTCGTTCCCGACCTGGTCGTATATGGCAAGGCGCTGGCGAACGGTTATCCGATAGCTGCGCTCGGCGGCAAAAAGGAGCTGATGGACTGGTTCGTCCACCTTGATCCTGCTAAACGCGTTCTGCTGGCTGGGACCTATAACGCCCATCCAGTCCCGACGGCTGCGGCTATTGCAACCATCGAACGCCTGCTGATGAATGATGGAGAGGTCTACAGGCACGTTGAATGCTTAGGGGACAAACTGCAGGCAGGAATCGAAGCTGTTCTGCACAGGTTTGACCTTAGAGCTGTGGTGGCCCGGCAGGGATCGGCCTTTTGTGTGTATTTCATGGATCATTGTCCGAAGGACTGGCATGATCTGGCTTCAAATCACGACTTCCAACAGGATGAAGCCACGCGCAGGAAGCTGATCGAGCTGGGCGTTTATGTCTTCCCGCTGGCAACGAAGCAGTGCTCCATTTCATTTGCGCACACTGCAGAAGACATTGATACAACACTTCAACGCCTGCAGGATTCATTGACTTCAATCTTAGGAAAGTAGGACTAATGCGTTCCTGGCTATTACTGTTTGCCTGCAACCTGATGTGGGCCCTTCAGTTCACGTGTGTCAAATTGGTACAGGACCAGGTGGGCGCTCTCTTTACGGTGTGGGGACCCATGACTCTGGCCACGATCATGCTTATCCCCATGGTTGCAAGGGACCGCCGAATTATTCAGCAGAGCGGAGAACGCTCCAAACGCGACTTCCTGACTTTCTTTCTGCTCGCGTTGCTGGGGATATTCCCCGGGCAAGTCTTCATCACCTGGGGGACGCGATGGTCTCTGGCCAGCAACGCTGCTTTACTAATGTTGACTCTGCCGATTACAACGGCGCTAATGGCATACATCTTTCTTTCGGAGCGAATGACACGTGTGCGCTGGATCAGTTTTGCGCTCGCCATAGCAGGGGTCCTGATGTGCTCCAATCTGGATTTTGAACACATGAACTTCGGGAAGGGTTACCTGCTGGGGAATGCCTTGATTCTTCTCGGAACTTTGGGCAGTGCATTTTACAACTCGTACAGCAAGAAGGTGCTGGAACGATATTCGCCGCTGGAAGTTCTTTTCTGCACCTACGTGGGAATGTTTATTCTGATGACGCCGCTGGTGATGGCGGAAGAAGGAAACGTGTTCCGCCACATCCCGAGCTTTACTGCAAAGACGTGGATTGGGCTGGCGCTGCTGACGTTCTTTCATAACTTCCTGTCGATGGTCCTGTTCCTGAAAGCGCTCAAACAGCTTGACGCCATCCAGGCCGCTCTTTCAAATTATCTGATCACTTTTTTTGGCATTCCGATTGCCGTCATCTGGCTTGGAGAAAGATTAGCCCCGTTGGCCCTGATTGGCGGCATCATCATTCTTGGAAGCACCTTGCTAATTACGGTATGGGATAAGCAAGGCGCTGGTGCGGAAATAAAGGTCGCAGGATCGTCAGCCGGTCAATAGGTGCAGTCATGTAAATGCGTGTGTGACTCTGACAGCGCAGGGTCCCCTTCGAATAAATTAGGAGATTAGTTTGATGGCAAGAACGGAGATGAAATACCTGACTTTGCAGATCCGGGGCATCGTTCCGATTATTCCAACTCCGTTCCAGGAGAACCAGGAAGTTAATTGGGAAAGCCTGCGGGCGGTGGTTGACTTTGCCTGCGCCAGCGGGGCCTGCGCGATGTGCCTTCCCGCTTACGCCAGCGAGTTTTACAAGCTTGCTGAAGACGAGAGGCGCCGCGCCATCGCGGAAGCGGTCAAGCAGTCGTCCGGCCGCATCCCCGTGATCGGGCAGGTCAATGCCTTTTCGACGAAACACGCAGCGGAAACCGCGCTCGAGGCCCAACGGACGGGAGTGGATGCAATTTCGGTTTCCGTTCCGCGACTGTTCCCCCTGGGGGAGCGCGACATTCTCCGCTACTTTGACCGCATCCTGAGCGCGATTGATGTCCCGCTGATCATTCAGGATTTCAATCCCGGAGGGCCAACGGTCAGCCTGGATTTCATCGCGAACCTGCACCGGGCGCATCCGCACTTCCGTTACGTCAAGCTCGAAGAACCGATGATGGCTTCCAAAGTTGAAGCCATCGTTCAGAAAACATCCGGTGAGGTTGGCGTACTGGAAGGATGGGGCGGAATGTACATGCTGGAGCTGATCCCAGCGGGGATTTGCGGAGTGATGCCCAGCCTGGGCGCGGCGGATATCCTGGCCCTGGTATTCCGATTGGCGACGCAAGGCCACAAGGACGAAGCCTACGAAACCTTCCGGGATGTTCTGCCGTTGATTGTTTTCAGCCTGCAGAACCTGGAGTTGCTCCACCACGTGGAGAAGTCGCTGCTGGCGGCGCGGGGCATTATCAAAGAAGCCTTCGTCCGGGACGCCAGCCTCGAACCCAATCCTCATGATCGACAGCAGATGGTTTTTCTGAACAATAAGGTCCTTGCAGCGCTCGACCGGCTCAGTCTGCCTCGTAACCCGAACGCAGTCTTCCAGGCGAAGGTGTAAATCAGCGTTTTCTTCACTTGATAGAGCTCGACATTGAGAGTGAGAGTATTCAGGTACCTGAAGTTCGTGGTAAAGCAAAGGGGCGTGTGAATGGATCGGCGTAATCTTCTTCGAGGGTTGGTGGCAGCAGCGGCCGCAGTTCCGGCAGACGCTTTGTGCGCCCGAGTAGCCGGCCAGCCATTGGAGCTTGAAGTCATTGTTTCTTCTGTCGAGGATGCGCTTGCTGCGTATCACGGTGGGGCAAGCCGCATGGCAATTGAGGTGCATCTTGGCCAGGGAGGACTGACTCCCCCGTTGGTTTTGGTGAAGAATATCCTGCGCGAGGTGCCGCTGACTGCGCGAGTGATGCTGCGGCTGGACGTCAGATATCAGCTCGATTTTTCTCTTAGGAACAGGCAGCAGCTTGAGGAATTGAAGTCTCACGCACGCGCGCTTTCGCGGTTGAAAATTGACGGTTTCCTGACAGGCTACAGCAGGGACGGCGTTCTCGATCTCCAGACATTACGCCAGATTATCGATGCAGCTCCTGGCACGCATTATACGATTCATAATGTGATCGAATTTACGAAAGACCCTCTGGCGGCCTTGCGTTCGCTACGCGATTTCCCGCAGATAGACCGGGCAATGGTGACCTGCGGTCGCGGCAGCCTCGCCGAACGGATGCGCCGGATCCCGGCATATGAATCGGCTCTCGGTCCAAACCGCCGGATCGTCCTCGGGGGCCTGGAGCTTGACATGTTGTCCACTCTTCACCGCCATACTAATATCCGAACCTTTCACGTGGGGACGGCGGTACGCACGCCCCACACGGCTTCCGGAAAAGTTGACAGGGCCAAGGTTCAGGAGGCCCATGACCTGATATTTTCGTGAAAGCTCGACCGGCAATCCGGAGGCCGTCACGGAGGCCCTTTATTCTGCCTAGCAGAATAAATATGCCCCTCACTAATCCCGCCTATTTGAAAATCTGCTTGACAGCGTTACGTGTCTTTTAGTAAAGAGGTCTATACATTCTTGAAGACATTCTTCTATGTAGATTGATCGATCGGGCTGGGGTTTGGGTCAAATACTCTGAACGATGGGGATTTAGGAGGAAAGCAGCCATGAGAACGTTTTGTGAGAAGTGGGTGCGCCTTAGTGTTGTCGCCATTGCGCTGTTAACGGGCGGCCTTCTCTATGGGCAGATTATTTCGAGCACGATTGTGGGGCAGGTGAAGGACAGTTCCGGCGCTGTGGTGCCGAACGCCAAGATCACCGTGACCAACGAGGGAACAGGAATATCCGTCGAATCGGTGACCGACTCGGCGGGTACGTATTCGGTTCCGAATCTTCAGGCGGGAACCTACAGCGTTACGGCAAGCAAAGATGGATTCAACACCTTCCGCACGGTTGGGATTAAAGTCCTGGCTTCGCAATCCGTGCGCGTCGATGTCGCGCTTCAGGTCGGGGCGGCCCATCAGGTTGTAAGTGTGACAGGGGCTGCACCACTGGTAAATACAGAATCAGCAACCGTCGGAGGCACAATCTCCACACGTCAAATCTCCGACTTGCCATTTGCTTTGCAAAACATAGATGGCCTGATGAACCTTGTTCCGGGCGCCCAGGTTTCCTGGGGCTGGTCTAGCCCTCAGACCGGCGGAGGGACGCATTGGGGCTCCTTCAATTTCACCATGAATGGCGTCCAGGCCAATGATCCTGGTAACGGCGCGGCGGCTTATTCTTTCGGTCTGGGTTCAGTGAGTTTGCCGGCAATTGACTCGTTCCAGGAGTTCAAAGTAGATGCCGTCAACACGAACGCTGAGTACAAGCAACTTGGCACGGTGACGATGGTGACCAAAGCCGGCACGAACCAGTTCCATGGTGACGTTTACGAATATAACCAGAACAAGTCGCTTACTGCTAACACCTTCCTTAACAACGCGCACGGGAAACCTCGTTCCCCGTTTGTCCGTAACCAGTTTGGATTCAATGTAGGCGGGCCGATCTGGCACAACAAGGCGTTTTTCTTTTTTGACTACTCAGGAATTCGCAATCGGTTTTACAGTCAGGATCAACTGACCTTCCCATCTATGGCCATGCGGCAGGGCGACTTCTCTGCTATTTGTTCTACTTACGATAGCAGCGGTGTTTGCACCGATCCGAGTGGGACCCAACTGTACAATCCACAAACGGGAGACCCTTTTGCCAACAACATGATTCCTAGTAGCATGATTGCCAGCCAGGCCAAGACTCTGCTCACGTACCTGCCTCCACCAGATGTCAGCAATGCTGGGTTGCCTTTTGGTTCTAACAATTATTTCGGTTTGGTTTCGACGGCTCAGGACATCAATGCTTCCGACCTGCGAATTGATTATCAGATCTCTGATCGAGACAGCATTTACGGAATCTATAGTCGGAATGTGGGATTTCCTTGGGGATGGCCGCTTGGTACGCCGCCAACCTATGGGAACGGATCCAATTATGGTTACAAAACGTTCACCTATACTTTGGTGGAAACCCACACTTTCAGTCCAAGCATGGTCAACGAATTCCGGGCCGCTTACTTTAACCATCCTGGAATCCGGAGCGGGCAGAATCTTAATTTTGACCCTCGATCGCTCTTTCCTGGGCTGACCCCCAGTCCCAACCGGGGTCTTCCCACCATGAGCATGCTGGGGTATACGGGCATGTTTACGGACATCGGGAAGGGCTATTACGGGCAGGAGCCCGACCTCGAGTATACGGACAACCTGACCTGGGTCAACGGAAAGCATACTTTCAAGTTTGGCGTTGACGAAACGGCTTACAAGAACTACGGTCCTAACCCCAATGCGCCGCTTGGGGCCTTCACCTTCAACGGACAATGGACCGGTGGCAAGGGCTGGCTCAACCACCCTCCATCCCAGGGCAACGCGTTTGCCGATTTCCTCTTAGGGGATGCTAACCAATCGACAACCGGGACAGCAGGACACTTCGCGGGGGTCTATTCTTCCAGGGAATGGGACTTTTACGCTCAGGACACCTGGCAAGCTTCCCCAAAGCTGACCCTTACCTACGGAGTGCGATACCAGTATCAGCGCCCGTGGCGATGGCAGGATGGTTACTCGACATACTACGATTTCAAGACGAATCGGCTTGCGCTTCCTGAAAACTCTCAGACGCCCACCTTGCCGCCTTTCGGTGCGTCTTCGGTTTTGTTTAACGCCTATCCGTTCACTACGACTCAAGCCCTCGGCTTGCCTGAGTTCTATATGGTTGGGGACAAAAACAACTGGGGACCAAGGTTTGGTATTGCGTGGCGACCCTTCGGTGGCACCAGGACGGTCTTCCGGGGCGGTTACGGAGTTTACTACAATTTCGTGCCCACCTTCGTTGGGGCGCGGGATGACGTCCTCAACCCCCCTTGGATGGGCGGACTTGGCGGGTATTCCGGGCTGAACTACAACACCGGACTCACGGGGACTGTAAATGGTTTCCAACCCGATATCACCTTCGCCGATCCCTTCCCGGCCGCCTTACAGACTGCAGGCGGAGCGCCCCCGCATCCAACGATCTTCTCGATGCAGCGCGACTTTAAGAATGCAGTCATCCAGCAATGGAATCTGACGGCGGAGCATCAATTCGGGGAGAGTTGGATGGGCCGAATCTCTTACGTGGGGAGCCAAACCCATCATCTACAGTGGTTCTTTGGCGATGTCAACGTGCCTGTAACGCAGACTCCCAATGTGACTATTCAGAACCAGAGACCGTTGCAGCCCTGGGCAAACTTCCTTGCAACACGGAGCGGCGGGAAGCAAAACTTCGACCAGTTGCAGTTGGAACTGAACAAACGCTTTTCAAGCGGTTTCATGGTGCAGGCCAATTACCAATGGACCCGCAGCCTCGATAACGTCGATCTCGTTGGGGGGCCCCAGAACTGGCACTTCCCGAATCTGGATTACGGCAACACGCCGTTCGTGCGGCGTCATCAGCTTGTTTTTGACTATATCTATGAACTTCCTTTTGGCCACGGCAGGCCGTGGCTCAGCAGCATGAATGGCGTCGGCCAGGCGATATTGGGCGGTTGGGAAGTATCCGGCATCTCCACCTACGGAACCGGCACGCCTTTCTCAGTGGGCTTTTCGGTGCCCTCAAGTTATGTCGGTTGGTGGGGAGGACGAGCGGACCGGGTTTCAGGTGCTCCGCTATATTCGGGCCAACAGAGCTCCCACGATATTATCAATGGCGTGCAGTGGTTTAATACCGGGGCCTTCACGCCGCCGCAGCCTTGGACCTGTGGAAATTCCTCGCGGGATTCCATTTTCGGGCCGGGCTTCTGGAACTGGGACATCAGTGCTCTGAAGAACTTCAAGATTACTGAGCGGGTCCAGTTGCAGTTCCGCGGCGACTTCCTCGACGCTTTCAACCACTTCAATCTGGGCGGTCCTAATTCCACGATTGCGGATACGAGGGATGGCGGCCCGGCGATCGCCACAGCCGGTAAGATCTTTGGCGGGAGCGGGAACCGGGTGGTGCAGGTGGGAGCAAAGCTAAGCTTCTAGGCCTGGTGTTCTTGAGGGTGCGGCCGGAAGTTTGAGGCGCGCGTCGCGGGCCCCGCACGGGCTCGAGACAGTCAGCTTCAAGGAGAAACCACAAAAGCGGGTCTTTGACCAATACTCCGAATGAAGGAACCTGCCGGCCACCCGGTACGGACAGGTTCCTTCACGCTCCGGCAAGCGGAGTCAAGGGACCCGGAGTGTCGGTACGGGAACAGAGGGAAAGTCTTTTGTTTGATTCGCGGGCCGCTTTTCCGACGGCAGGCGGAATCTGCTAGGTCGGCTTGCAGCGCGGATCAAGTAATATCAGGTGTTCGCCAGACGGTAGGGCGAGCGTCTCTCTGTTCTGCTGGGGACGAATAGCAGACTACCAGAATCCAGATTTTCTCTCCGACAGGCTGTTGCTTTAGACGGAGGGGCAAGTTCCATGTCAAATGTCAACTGATAGACGGGCTTTCATCGCTGAACTGGTTTCGATGTTGAGTTTGGCCGGCGTTCCGGCCGGAACAAACGCGGCGGGTGCTGAGAAGACGGAACTCCGGGCCGTGTGGATCGAAACCGAGCAATTCTCACCCGATCCCGCAACTGGTAGGAAACAGATTCACGAAACGGTCGAGCGGCTTTCGGGCTCCCGCCTCAACATGCTGCTCGCATGGGCGACGAGCGGCTTCCTTGTTGGCTTGACCCATCCTCGTTACGCCAAGGCCCATCCCCAGGCGCAGTGGGACGCCCTCGGTCACCTAATTCAGGAAGCCCGCGCGAAGAATCTGCCTGTCCATCTTTGGTATTCGTTTACCGACTACCGCGCGGCGAGATCG
>JAJYJL010000177.1 GCA_021789565.1 Acidobacteriota bacterium | reverse complement strand
ACTTGTGGAACACGCTGGCCGTTATTTCCGTCATCGTCATCGCGGGCTCATTTGCCCTGATGGCCCTGCAGATTAACAATCCCATCTTCTACCGCTGATTCCTTTTCCCATTCCGACCGATTGATCACGTATATATGTATTGGGTTGCTTCTAGGCGCATGACCACGCGCGTACTGGCCAAGGCGGCTGCCCGGGCCTCTCGTGCGTTGCGCAGGCGGAGAATTCAGGAAGACCGGCAACGCCTTCTTACCGGCCGGACGATGCATCGAGCGAACCGTAGCGGGTGGCATTGGGCTGGTTCGCTTTTTCGAACTGGGTAATCTGGTCTTCAAAGCGGAGCGCCTGCCCGATGTCGTCCCAGCCGTTCAGCAGGCATTCCCGCCGGAAGGGATCAACTTCAAATGTAATCTCCAGGCCGCCGTCCGGAACGGGCGCTGCTTCGGTGATCGTCTGCTTTTCCAAGTCCACCGTCAACTGGTAGCCCGCATTCTGTTCGGTTCGCCGGAAGAGTTCGTCCAGTCGGTCGTCGGGAAGCGTGATGGGAAGGATGCCGTTCTTGAAGCAGTTGTTGTAAAAAATGTCGGCGTAGCTGGGAGCGATGATCGCCCGGAAGCCGTAGTCGAGCACCGCCCAGGGAGCGTGCTCGCGGCTCGATCCGCAGCCGAAATTGGTCCGCGCCAGCAGAATGGAAGCTCCCTGGTAACGCGGATGGTTCAGCACAAAATCGGGGTTGGGCTGCTCGCCGCCGTCGCGATAGCGCCAGTCGTAAAACAAAAACCGGCCAAATCCTTCGCGCGTGATGGCCTTCAGAAACTGCTTGGGAATAATCTGGTCCGTATCCACGTTCACGCGATCCAGCGGCGCAACGATTCCGGTCAATTTTTTAAAAGGTGTCATATCAACTCCCAAAAATTTTGAATTATGAATGCTGAATTATGAAATAAAACCGTGGCCAGTCTCAGCAAGGCGCTTTGGGAGTAGATGTCTTCCCGGCACTTGCCCGTCCATTCAGAATTCATAATTTAGAATTCATAATTTCCTTCTCTGACTTGCAGCTCCAAGAATCTGTCACATCTGGCTCACAGTTGCCGTGATGGCGCGGATTATTCCACCCGCCCCACGCCCCACTTGCGGATATCCACAAAGTGGCCCTCGACGGCCGCGGCGGCTGCCATCATGGGGCTCACCAGGTGGGTACGTCCGCCCTTACCCTGGCGGCCTTCAAAGTTGCGATTCGACGTGCTGGCGCAGCGCTCGCCGCTGGGCAGAACATCCGGGTTCATGGCCAGGCACATGCTGCAGCCGGAATCGCGCCATTCGAATCCTGCGGCTCGGAATATTCTGTCGAGCCCTTCCGCCTCCGCCTGCGCTTTCACCCGGCGCGAGCCGGGAACGGCCAGCGCTCCCTTGATGGTTGAGGCGATTTTCCTGCCGTCCAGCACGCGCGCAGCCAGCCGCAGGTCTTCAATCCGGGCGTTAGTGCACGAGCCGATAAAAACGCGGTCAATGGGGATCTCGGCGATCGGCGTTCCGGGTTTCAGCTCCATGTATTCGAGCGCGCGCTCAGCCGACTGCCGCGAGGCCGAATCGCTGAACGAAGCGGGGTCCGGCACGCTGCCGGTAACGTCTGTCACCATGCCCGGGTTGGTTCCCCAGGTCACCTGCGGAGCGATTGCCGCGGCTTCGAGTTCCACCACCTGGTCATACGTTGCGCCGGCGTCGGAGGTGAATTTTTTCCAGCGTTCCACCGCCTGCTGGAAATCCTTGCCGCGCGGGACGTAGGGCCGTCCCTCGAGATAAGCGAAGGTCGTATCGTCGGGCGCCACCATGCCGGCGCGCGCGCCGCCTTCAATCGTCATGTTGCACACCGTCATCCGGCCTTCCATGGAAAGTTCCCGGATGGCCTGGCCGGCGTATTCGATCACGTGCCCGGTGCCGCCGGCGGTGCCGATCTTTCCGATGATGGCCAGGATGATGTCTTTGGCCGTCACGCCCTGCGGGCGGCTGCCGTTCACCCGCACCAGCATGGGCTTGGATTTGAACTGCGAAAGGCACTGGGTAGCCAGCACGTGTTCCACTTCGCTGGTGCCGATGCCGAACGCCAGCGCCCCGAACGCGCCGTGCGTGGAGGTGTGGCTGTCGCCGCAGACAATCGTCTGGCCGGGATTGGTGATGCCCAGTTCCGGCCCGATGATGTGAACGATGCCTTGGTTGCGGTCGTTCATGTCAAAGAGCAGAATGTTGTTTTCTCTGCAGTTTTGGGCCAGCGCCGCGAACTGCGCCACGGCAGCCTGGTCCAGCATCGGCAGGCTGCGGTCGGTGGTGGGCACCGAATGGTCCATGGTGGCGAAGGTCAGGTCCGGCCGGCGAACTTTGCGCCCGTGGGCCCGAAGGCCCGCAAACGCCTGCGCCGAAGTGACCTCGTGCACCAGATGGCGGTCAATATAAATGAGCGTTGGCTTTCCAGGCTCCTCCCGGACCACATGTGCGTCCCAGATTTTTTCGTACATCGTTTGAGATGGCATTTTGTTCGCCTGAACCTGCTCTTAGAAGAAATTTGAGGGCCCAATCCAGAAATTATAGTCTGTCCCCTGACTACTTTCAAACTTCTGTGGTGCGGTTCACGCTTCTCTCGCCGGAGCCCCGCTTTGGGCGTAGAATCGAGCCTATGGCGCGGCGCAACCAGAAACCGGTCTTCCCGGCCGGCGACGCTTCCCGGCGGACGTTTCTCAAGACGGCGCTGGGCGCGGGTACAGCGCTTGCGAGTTTTTCGATTGGGGGCGCTGCACAGGCCGGGAAGGGAAGACCTCGATGGCGCGCCCATACCGTTGCGAAGATTCCCAACGGCTATCAGGTTGCGGTGGCGGACGTTGATGGCGACGGGCGGCCCGACATCCTGGCGCTCAGTTCCGAGCAGAACATTGTTGACTGGTACAGGAATCCCTCTTGGCGCGCGAGATCCGTCACGACCTCAACCGAAAAGAACATCAGCCTGGCGCCTTTGTTTCGCCCGGGATACCCAGCCCAGGGACTGGCCCTTGCCAGCGGCTTCAACCTCGACCATGCCGAAGAAGGCGGTGACATCTGGTGGGCAAAGCCTGGATCAACCCTCGATGAGGAATGGTCCGTCACGCTGATCGGACGCATTCCCGGCGCCCACCGCCTGCGCTGGGCGGACCTTGACGGCGGCGGGCGGCAGGAACTGGTGGTTGTTCCCATCGTCGGACCGGGATCGAGGCCACCTGACTATTCCGTCCCCGCGCAGATCACCTGGTTCGAAATGCCCGAAGCGCTGTTGACGGGCCACGCAGCAGCCGCCCGACAGGAATCAAGCAAATGGATTCCTCACCTGATTGACGAGTCGCTGACTATCGTGCACGGCGTTCACGTAATGGATTGGAACGGCGACGGCCGCGACGAAATCCTCACCGCAAGCGCCCAGGGCGTGAATCTTTTCGAGGCCAAAGGCCGCGGCGCGAATCTCAGTTGGACGCGAACGCTGCTGACGCCGGGCGATCAAAGTGAACGCTACCACGGCGCCAGCGAAATTGACGTGGGCAAAGCCGGCGGCCGGCGGTTTCTCGCCACCATCGAGCCCTGGCACGGCGACAAGGTCGTGGTTTACCCGCAAGTGAAGGGCGGATTTACCGAGCGGCAGGTAATTGATTCCAGCTTCAAAAGCGGGCACGCGCTGGTCTGCGCCGACCTTGACGGCGACGGCAACGACGAAATCGTCGCCGGATACCGCGGCCCCGGAACCTCGTTCTTTATCTACCACGCGAAGGATAAAGACGGGACCGCCTGGGAGCGTGAAACGCTCGACACGGAGATGGCCGCCTCCTGCCTGGCGATCGCGGACATCAACGGCGACGGCCGCCCAGACATCGTCGCCATCGGCTCATCCACCGCCAACGTCAAGTGGTATGAAAATCCGGGTATCTGAAGTTCCCCAGCCGATTTCCGGCGGCCATGGTTCCGCCTACTCCTTCACCGGCGGTTCACACAATCCGGTTGGGGTCGCTGGTATCGGGCAATTGGCCGTGATAGCGAAAGATCAATCGCAGCAGACGCACAAACATTCGCGACTGCTTGCGGACATACCACTGGTCGGCGGCGCGGCGGTTTCCCAGCGCATAAGTTGGATAAGGATGAATCGTATCGGCCATGTTGCGCAGCGTCACCTTGTTCCGCATGGCCAGAGCGAATTCGCCGATCATGTCGCCGGCATGGGCGCCCAGAATGCTGGCACCGTAAATTCTTCCATCAAACTTTCGCGCAAGCACTTTCACCATCCCTGTGGTTTCCCGGTCAGTCACGGCGCGGTCAATCTTGCTGAACGGAAAGCGATAGACGGCGTAGCGCTGCTTGCGGTTTTTCAATTCGTTTTCGGAGGCGCCCACGTGGGCCAGCTCGGGATCGGTATACGTGCACCAGGGAACATTGACGGTGTCCATCGACATTCGCAGGCGGAGCAGCGCGTTGGTGACGGCCACCTTGGCCATGTGCTCTGACATATGGGTAAACTGGTAGAGCCCCGTCACATCACCGCAGGCAAAGATGTTTTCCGCCGAGGTCCGGCAGTGCCGGTCGACTGCAATGCCGCCCGGCCCGGCATGGACTCCTGCCGCCTGCAGATTCAGCCCTTCCATATTGGGACGGCGGCCCGCCGCCACCAGCAGCGTGTCGCCTTCCACGGTTTCTTCCATGGAGGAGGATTCCGCCCGGAACGTCAGGCGGACGGTCCCCATGCCGGATTCTACTTTCCTTGCGGCACTTCCCAGCAGAAAGCGGATTCCCTCGGCGGCCAGGTGCTGGCGGAGCAGCTCGGAGAGTTCGGGATCGTCGCAGCGCAGAATGCCTCTCTCCGCGTCCAGCACAGCGACTTCGCTTCCCAGGCGGCGAAAGGCCTGGGCCATTTCGATGCCGATCGGACCCGCCCCGAGGACGATCATTTTTGATGGCAGCCTGGAAATCGAAAAGATGGATTCGCTGGTCAGGCAGGGGGTGACCGCGAGCCCTTCAATAGGCGGTATGACCGGCCGCGCGCCCGTGGCAATCACAAAATATCGGGAACTGAACTGGCGTCTGCCGCCGCCCGCGCCCAGCACTTCAACCTGCCTGGGGCTGATGAAATACGCCTTCCCTTCAACCACCTCGATGCCCATTTTCTGGTAGACGGGCGGAGCGTCCGCCTCCTCGTAAACGGCGGTTTGGATTTCGTGCATCCGTTCCATGACCCTGGAAAAGTCAAACTGCGGCTCTGCCGCCTTCAGTCCGTAACGATCGGCCGTGCGAATGCTGTTGGCGATTCCGGCCGCCTTCAGCAGCGCCTTGCTGGGAACGCACCCGGTCCAGGTGCAGTCGCCCCCCAGCCTGTTCTCTTCGATCAGGGCGGTCTTTGCGCCCAGCGAGGCTGATATCCCCGCGGCGGTCAGTCCGGCGGCGCCACCGCCAATCACCACCATGTCAAAATCCATCACCATCGGCAACCTCGCAGACCAGATGACCAGCCCTTTCCAGGTTTGGAGCTTGGGGTGGAATTCTCACTGCGAAAACTTATATCATGACACCCCATTCGATGCGAATCCGTGTGGGACCCGTTGGCAGCGCCTTCAGAACGGCTCGCCACTGAGACACTGCTCAATCACTTCCTGAAGAGTCTGCCAGGGAATATACATTCGCGAGCCCATTCGAAAAGAAAACACCCTGCCGCTGTCCAGCCAGCGGTAGAAGGTTGACCTTGAAATGTGTCCTCCGGTCCTTTTTCGAAGGATCCGCCAGGCAGCGGTAGGAGGCAGAAGCTGCGGGAGTATATGGATTTCATCCACTCGGGGAGGATCCCGCGGAATCAACGTTGGGTCAATTGTTTTGGACCTGAGTACCATGCGCAACACCTCGAATGGAAGTGGTACCGGTTCACCTGCAGCGGTCCATTACCCGGTGGCTTCCGGATCTCGAAACCGATCCGGACATGTCCGACGGCATGGTACGCATAGGAATGCGGCCCAGCGTCAGTGAGCGTGGCAGAAGAAGGCGCTGAATCGGTGGTTTTTTGTTTCAGGACTGGGTCGTCCAGCTAAGTCGTTCCGTCGCTCTGGAATTGTTCCCAGATGTCTGCCATACGGCGGCGGTCGCGTTTGCGGCAGCCGCTGTCGTCTCTTTCCGTGGGCATGGATCTGGCAGGATCAAGAAGCAGTCCCGTGGGCTGGTGGGAACGGAAAAGGACAGGTTCCTCCTGCTGGTGTCGATGGTAGGAGCACCTCCCGTTACCTCGTAACGATGCGGGGAAGACACATCCTTTTTCTAGACAGCGTTTTGATGAAAAGGAGACATTTTCAGGCTTTCCGGCTGAACACGTGCTGAAGTTGAATCGGCGGGGTTGCTTGACCTGACCAGCCTCTCTGCAATCTTCTTTCACTTCAGTGCTGACGGCTGAAGTGGCAGTAGAAAGGAAACTATGACTCCGTTTCGCATCTTTCATCGTATTCCTCCTTGTGTCTGGGTCGAAGGTGGGCTCGGAGAGACATCCAAAAGGTATTGCTGGTTGCAGGAAGGTCTCTTGCGTGCAAGGCGCACAGGAACCTTGACCGGCCCCGGCATTCTGATTTGCTCAAGCTCCCTCCTGTGCCGACCGAAAAACCTAATTGGTAAGGACGAGCAGGAAACCCATCTTTGGCAGGCGGCGGCAAACGAAGGTCTTCAATCATGTGAAAAAGCAACAGTTGAGGGATGACTTGGGATGAAGCGAAAGCACGCATACATGCTTCGTTAAGTGTAACATGAGTAAACATCCGCGACGGGAAGGATTGTTTGCTCATTGACAAAAGCATGTGTACCACTCAGAATTCTCGTGAATTGGTACTGCCTGTAGAGCCTTTTGAAATGTGTGGGGGGAAAATTCGACGGAACCGGCGGCCCCAAAGCCTGACTGGCAACACCGTCCCCCCTCAGTAACAGGTGCGTGCCAATGCGGCCTTGGTGCAACAAAAAAAAATCCGGAAGCAATAAAAAACCTTCCGGATCCGTATTTCCATGTTATACTAGCCTATAATTATAGTCATGTCAAGAGAAATCTAATCAGGAGAAGATCCTCGATGGCTGATCTCGATGTATCTAAAGTGATTCGCAGAGTACGACAGAAGCTCCAGGTGAGCCAGGAGGGGTTGTCACGCTTGCTGAATGCTACGAAAGGAGCTGTCCAACACTGGGAGCGCGGCAGAAACCGACCGGACCTGGCACGGTTAATGGCCTTGAGGCAGCTTTGCCCCCCTTCCCCGGAGCGCAAGGACCTGGACACCCTCATCCGGGAATCGCAAGCCCAGGTTTCACCCTATTCCTCGATCAAAACCGGATTGCGCAACCAGGCTGCAAAAGGCAAGGACCTGGACGAACTGTTCCCTCCGCAGGGCCTCGACGTCCTGCGCCGGGAGAATCAGCGCCTTCAACGCCAGGTCGGAAAGCTCCAATCGGCTCTGGACCGCAAAACCCAGCAAGTCCAGATTCTCGAAGAACTTGCCAAAGATCTTCAAGGCCAGATCGCCAGCCTTCAGGCCGGCGTATCAGGCACGCCCACAGCCTCTTCCCAGCAAACGCCCAAACCAGCGGGCCAATAGCGGGTACGGCTAATCCATTGTTGCGGGCCGCGGGCGCCAATGACAGTGGCCCCTTATTCAGGCAATCAGGCAGCCTGCCAAAGGCAAGCTTCCCTGGCGGCTTATCGGGAGAGGACCTTCACCAACACCACACCGTGCGGCGCCACTCTTGCCCGGAAGAATCCGTCGCCGAAGGGCCCGATATCCTCGTGCTTCCACAGGTCCCTTACACGCCTGTCTGTGCCCACATAAACTGAAATTTCTTTGGGAGCCTCGCTCCGATTGAGCAGCAGATAGGCTTCGGTGTTGCCGGCCAGTTCCTTGCGCCACACTTCTGTATCCCCGTAATCGCGGTATCGCTGCCCCTGATGGCCCAGCGCATCCTGGTCAACGGCGATCACTTCCTTGTTGGTCAGGACCTCGCGAATGTCCGCCGGCATGCTGCGCAGGTCGTTGCCGGCCATCAGCGGCGCGGCCAGCATGGCCCAGAGACTGAGGTGCGCGCGCCTCCCGCAAATTTCTGGGGTTGAAGTGTGGAACGGCCAAGCCTATAATCAGCGCCAGAATGGTGGCATTCCGGGCCGGCCTGTCGCATCCGCTCCACTGAGGGCCCACGCCGCTATTAATATTCCCGCGAAGAGGTCTGACGATGAACAAAGATGATCCTTCAGATTCCGGTTCACTCCGTCTTTGGGTTCTAACCCTGTTGCTTTCTTCGTTTCTTTCAGCGTGTTCGTCCTCGGTTGCACCCCCGAAGGGTCCCGGGGTGGATTATCAGCAAGCCAAGGTGATGTTCAAGCAGGGCAACCTGGACCGCGCGCTCAGCCTGACAGACGCCATGGCAGCAGCAAACACCAACAGTCCCGACACACTCAACGCCCGGGTGTTGAGGGCGGTGATTTACAGCGGCCGCATCGATGCCTACAGGGAACTGGCTGATGTCTACAAGAAGGGTGCCGAGGTAGCCACGAAAATTCAGTCCGTCTCTTCCTACAACCGCCGGCGCAGCAACGCACTGCAGTACGGCACCGAGGCGGCCCTGAATTTGGGCGAAGTGGTCATGCAAGTCACGTCGAAGCCGGGGTTCCCCAAAGAATTCACGCTGGATGCTCCCTGGCCGGGCGTGGAAGGCCCGCAGGTTATCGACGCGTTCGCTCGCATCCGCAGGGGAGCCTGGGTCCCTGAAGACGCACAGGAAAGCGCCGGAGTCGACGCTCAGCACAAGGCGATCGACGAGGTTCTGGGAGAGCTGGCCGGTGGCGACCGCAGCAAAGCCCGGACGGCTATGGAGGCCGGCCCGGTCAAGTTGAATGGCCTGGACTTCGCCCTTTTCCTCGAAAAGCAGATGGTGGAGGGAGTGGAACTGTTCGGCCCGAAATACCTCGCCAGCCCTGACCAGTTGAAAACCCTTTGTGGCGTGGCAGAACGCCTCTTTCCGCCCATTGAAACGATGCTCAAAGAGAATGCCGACAAAGCGAAAGAGGCGGAATTCAAGAAGCTCCAGAAGCAGATCAAGGACGCCGAAAAGTTCACCTGATAGGCTGGCCACCGGGGATGGCGCAGTGCGCGAGCCCAGCCGCCGGCGTGCAACTCGGCCCGGCCCTGTTTTTCCAGGAAAGTCTATCGCCGGGATAGGTCAAGCCGGCGGTGCCCGACAGCACAGTGCGTGCAGGCGTCTCAGCTAGCTTTGTGCTAGATTCTCAAGATCGCTGGCTGCAAGCATCTCAACGGGTCTGCAGATTCCAGCGCCCGGGCGGCCATCCCCCTCGGTCCGCAATATTCCCGGCAGGAGATTGAGCATGTTTCCCTTTCACGGTGTTGATTTTATGGAGATCGACGCTTTCCTGAGCGACGAGGAAAAGCTGGTCCGGCAGACGGTCCGCGAGTTTGCCGACCGGGAAGTCATTCCGCATATCGAGGAATGGTACCGTGAGGGCAAATTCCCTCTGCACCTGGCCACGGCGCTGGGCGAGATGGGATTTCTGGGAGCCAACCTCAGCGGATATGGCTGCGCGGGGATGTCGAACGTGCAGTACGGCCTGGTGATGCAGGAACTTGAACGGGCTGACAGCGGGCTGCGCAGCTTTGTTTCGGTCCAGAGCGCGCTGGTCATGTATCCCATCCACGCTTTCGGTTCCGAGGAACAGAAAGAACGCTGGCTTCCGGTATTGCAGCAGGGTAAAGCCGTTGGGTGCTTCGGCCTCACGGAGCCTGATTTCGGATCGAATCCCGGCGCCATGCGCGCCCGCGCCGTGAAGGACTGCGGCGATTACATCCTGAACGGCGAGAAGACCTGGATCACCAACGGTTCGATTGCAGACGTGGCGCTGGTGTGGGCTCGGA
>JAJYJL010000176.1 GCA_021789565.1 Acidobacteriota bacterium | reverse complement strand
GGGATCGGCGCCAGGCCGTGGAGAACTCCTCCATTGCTATCACCGCGCGCGCCGAATCCGGCAAGCTCGATCCGGTCATCGGCCGCGACGACGAAATCCGCCGCACCATCCAGGTGCTGCAGCGGCGTACCAAAAATAATCCGGTGCTCATCGGCGAGCCGGGCGTGGGCAAGACCGCCATCGTGGAAGGTCTGGCCCAGCGCATCATCAACGGCGAGGTGCCGGAAGGCCTCAAGAACAAGCGCGTGCTGACCCTCGACATGGGCGCACTCATCGCCGGTACCAAATTCCGAGGTGAATTCGAGGAACGGCTGAAGGCCGTGCTCAAGGACATCGCCAAGGAGGAAGGCCGCATCATCTTGTTCATTGACGAAATCCACATGGTGGTGGGCGCCGGTAAGGCCGAAGGCTCCATGGATGCGGGCAACATGCTCAAGCCCGCGCTGGCCCGCGGCGAACTGCACTGCGTGGGGGCCACCACGCTGGATGAATACCGCCAGTACATCGAGAAAGACGCGGCCCTGGAACGCCGTTTCCAGAAGGTGCTGGTGGACGAACCGTCGGTGGAAGACACCATCGCGATCCTGCGCGGCCTGAAGGAGCGCTACGAGGTGCATCACGGCGTGGAGATCACCGATCCCGCCATCGTGGCGGCGGCCACGCTGTCCTACCGCTACATTTCCGACCGGCAGTTGCCGGACAAGGCCATTGACCTGATTGACGAGGCCGCCTCGCGCATCCGTATGGAAATTGATTCCAAGCCGGAGGAAATGGATAAACTCGACCGGCGCCTGATTCAGCTCAAGATTGAGTGCGAAGCCCTCAAGAAAGAAAAAGACGAGGCTTCCAGAAAGCGCTTGGCGGCGCTGGAAGCGGACATCCGGAAACTGGAACGCGAGTATTCCGATCTGGAGGAAGTCTGGAAGGCCGAAAAGGCGTCCGTGCAAGGTGCGGCCCATATCAAGGAATCCCTGGAGAAGGCGCGCACCGATCTGGAATCGGCGCGCCGCGCCGGCGATCTGTCGCGCATGTCGGAATTGCAGTACGGCCGCATCCCGGAGCTGGAAAAGAAGCTCGCCCAGGCCACCGCCAGTGAAGATCAGCCGATGCAGCTGATGCGCAACAAGGTTACCGAGGAGGAAATCGCGGAGGTCGTATCCCGCTGGACCGGCATTCCCGTGTCCAAGATGCTGGAGGGCGAGAAGGAAAAGCTGCTGCGCATGGAAGATGCGCTCATGGCGCGGGTGGTGGGCCAGGACGAAGCGGTGCGCGCCGTATCCAACGCCATCCGCCGCTCCCGCGCCGGGCTGTCCGATCCCAACCGCCCCAGTGGTTCGTTTCTGTTCCTGGGCCCCACCGGCGTCGGCAAGACCGAGCTTACCAAGGCCCTGGCCTGGTTCCTGTTCGACACTGAGGAGGCCATGGTGCGCATCGACATGTCCGAATTCATGGAAAAACACTCCGTGGCGCGGCTCATCGGTGCGCCGCCGGGCTACGTGGGCTACGAGGAAGGCGGCTATCTGACGGAAGCCGTGCGCCGCAAACCCTATTCCGTGATCCTGCTGGACGAAGTGGAGAAAGCGCATCCGGATGTGTTCAACGTGCTGTTGCAAGTGTTGGATGATGGCCGTCTCACGGATGGCCAGGGCCGCACCGTGAACTTCAAGAATACCGTGGTGGTGATGACGTCCAATCTCGGCTCACAAGCCATTCAAGAAATGAGCGGTGAGGAGAATTACCAGAAGATGAAGGGCGCGGTCATGGAGATCGTGGCACAGCATTTCCGCCCCGAGTTCTTGAACCGTGTGGACGAGACGGTGGTGTTCCACCCGCTTGGGAGAGATCAGATCCGCGCCATTGCCCACATCCAGGTGGAGCATTTGCAGAAACGCCTGGCGGAACGCGATATCGGCCTTGAAGTCAGCGAGGCGGCTTTGGACAAGCTGGGGCGCGCCGGTTACGACCCGGTCTATGGCGCGCGGCCGCTCAAGCGCGCCATCCAGCAACAACTGGAAAACCCGCTGGCGCAGAAGCTCCTGGCCGACGAGTTCGCACCAGGAGATACCATCCGAGTGGGTGCGCGGGACATCGGCTTCGAGTTCAGCAAGGTGAAGCCGAAGAAAGCCAAACCATAACTGACTGAGTGACCAAGGCTATACCAGCTCAAGGAAGAAGTCCCGTTCCCCAAGGGGGCAATTTTCAGAGGAATCGGTACGTTTATCCAAGGATGGCTTCTATGATTACAGTTATCCAGTATCCCATTCTGTTGGATGTCGCATGTATTGCAGGGGCATGCCATGAAAAAATTAGAGATTCAGGAGGAATTCAAATCCCACAGCAAAGCCACGCTCTCGAAGATTGAGCGCATTATTGCAGTCGTACTGGCAACGTTCTGGCTCGTCGTCGGAGTCGCCGGCATTGTGATTGGATTTTCAAGCGGTCGCTGGTTGTTGGCACTCGTTGCACTGGGCTCGCAATGGATGACTGTCCTCTGGGTGCGGGCGGCTTATCTTGGCCGTCGGCTTGAACCCAGGGAATTTCTCTGGCCATTTCGTAAGATATAGAATCATAGGTCGCCTAACCGTCAGTCGCGCGACGCATGCGTGGCCGGAAGAACGCCGTATGAGATATGAGCTTTATTACTGGCCCGGCATTCCGGGGCGCGGCGAATTCGTGCGGCTCGCGCTTGAGGAGGCCGGAGTCGGGTATGTGGACATCGCCAAGGATGCGGGCGGAGAAGAAGCCGCAATCCACAAGCTCCAGTATGTGCTTGATGATACGAAGGCGCCGCATCCGCCCTTCGCAGTGCCGGTACTGAAAGCCGGCGATCTGCTGATTTCCCAGACGGCGAATATCCTGATGTTTCTGGGCGCACATAATGGTCTCGCACCGGCAGACGAAGCCAGTCGTTTCTGGGCCCACCAGCTTCAGCTTGTGATTGCCGACTGGATCGTGGAAATCCACGATACCCATCATCCGCTGGGTCCCACGGAGTATTACGAAGATCAGAAAGCAGAGGCCCGCAAGCGGACGGGGTTATTTCTGAAACACCGGTTGCCGAAATACCTGGGCTACTTTGAGCGTGTGCTGAAACAGAATCCGGCGGGCGACAAGTTCCTGGTGGGCGATGCACTGACCTACCCGGACCTGTCGTTGTTTCAGATAATCGAGGGACTGCGTTACGCATTCCCCCGTGCCATGGCCGGGAGCGAAGCGAAACACCCCGGGGTCATGGCCTTGCATGGGTGCGTGTCGAGGCGGCCGCGCATCGCCGCTTACTTGGCCTCGGAACGGCGCATTCCGTTCAATGAGGACGGCCTTTTCCGCCACTATCCCGAACTGGATACCTGAATATATGCATTTGAGGTATTCGGAAACCGGGCCTTCACAGGCAGAGCTCCTGCGCCAGCTTGAACAGCGGTTGCTGGAACCGGAGTTGCGGCGATCCCCGCAAGACCTTGCCCATCTGCTTGCGGACGAACTCATCGAATTCGGAAGTTCCAGGCGTATCTATGGCAAGCAGCAGGTTATCGAGGCTCTGCAACATGAGCCCGTACGTCAAATATCATTAACGGAGTTCGCCGCGACGCTGCTGACGCCCGGCGTCATGTTGACAACTTATCGTATTGTTGAGCAGAGTGCGCGGAAGGAATATGCAACGTATTCGTTGCACAGCTCAATCTGGAAATTTATGGGGAACCGCTGGCAGATGGCGTTTCATCAAGGTACGCCATCACAGGAGCACGTGCAGGGTGGAATTGCGCAGCCTGTTCCACCACAGTAATGTCTTTCCCAAAAAAGGAGATCCGATCTTGCCGGAGGACTGTCAAAATTCCGTCGCATGTCATTGTTGCGAAGCATGTAACAGATTGGCTTGGCTTGACCTGGCGCCAAAATGTGATATCAGGGACCTATCCGCGTACCGTCAGAGGGCCACCACTCACTGAATCTGCACCGTTTACGCATGCAACAAACTACTGCCACAGGTCTGGTCAGAAGAATCCGCAGATGGGATCTGGTCTTGCTCTTTATCAACGCCATCATCGGCGCCGGTATCTTCGGGCTTCCATCACGGGTTTACGCCCTGATCGGCACATACAGCCTGCTCGCATACCTGATCTGTGCGTTGCTGGCGGTTCTGATAGCCTTCTGTTTCGCCGAGGTCGGCAGTCGTTTCAACGATACCGGCGGCCCGTATCTTTACGCGCGCGAGGCTTTCGGGCCGGCATTGGGGTTCGAGGTGGGATGGCTGCTGTGGCTCGCAAGACTTACCGCTTTTGCCGCTCTCTGCAATTTGTTCATCACCTATCTTGGCTACCTCTGGCCCGCGGCAGATTCGGGATGGTGGCGCACGCTTGTGGCTACGGCGATTGTCGTTTTTCTCACCGTCGTGAATGTGGTGGGTGTCCGTAAAGCGGTGCTGGTCAGCGATTTCTTCTCCGTCGGAAAACTGATAGCGCTGCTGTTTTTTGTGACCGTCGGGTTGTTCTTCATTGATCCCGGGCGCTACTCCTTCGCGACCCAGCCGGCCTACGGGTCTTTCTCGACGGCGGTGTTGCTGCTGTTTTTCGCGTTCAGCGGATTCGAGGTGGGAGTGATACCCGCTGGCGAGGCTGTGGACCCGCGACGGCACATGCCATTTGCCATCCTTACGGCGATAGGCGTGGTGGTGACGCTGTATATTCTGGTCCAGTTTGTCTGCATCGGAACGCTGCCGGGATTGGCTTTTTCCCAAACACCGCTATCCGATGCGAGCAGCCGCTTCCTCGGAGCGGCAGGCGCGTTGGTTATCACGCTCGGTGCGCTGATCTCCGTGACCGGCACTATGCATTCGAGCCTGCTGGCGGGGCCGCGGCTGCTGTTCGCGATGGCGCAACGAGGGCAACTGCCGCGGATTTTTTCACTGACTCATCCGCGTTTCCACACGCCTTACGTGGCAATACTGCTTTCCGCCGCCATCATGCTTGGGCTCACCCTTTTGGGAACGTTCATTTCCGCGCTGACGATGAGCACGCTCATTCGATTGGTTGCCTATGCGGCGACGTGTGCCGCTCTGCCGGTTTTGCGCCGCAAAAACGGTGCGCAGTCCGCCGGGTTCAGGGCACCCGGCGGGATAGTCACCGCCATCATTGCACTGGCGTTGATCGTGTGGCTGCTCTCGAACAGCACATGGCAGGAAGCGCGTGACCTGGGGATAGCGGTTGCAGTGGGCTTGCTGCTTTACATCGCCTTCAGGCCGGGACGCCGTGAGCCGCAGGCAAGAAGCTAGCCGATTCCCGCAGCCATGTCCGGGGGCAGCCGCCGCCTGCCGGATTTTGGGCTGAAGGTCGTCGTCCGCCTGCGTCAGGAGGCGTGCGGCGCCATGATCCGGGCGAGCATGTCGGGCCTGCCCGGGATGCGCACCAGATGCGGGTAGCGCGGCCCGCCGTGGTAGTTGACGTCGTAGCTGTGGTACCAGCCGTCCTGGTCAACGACAAACACGGTCGGCGCGCTCGAATGCTCCGCCTGCTTCATTGCATAATTTAAAGTCTTCACCGTGTAAGCTTGGTTGTCCACCGCCCGGATTTTCATGCCCGGCGCCATCCCGGCCTGCCACGCGGGTGCACCTTCGCGCACGTCCAGCACCACACCGTGCTTGTTGATCTTGAGCCCGTAGGTCAGCCACTGGTTGTTCATGTGGAACAACTTGGCCTGGGCCTGCATGAAGCGGTTGGGCTTGTTGTTATAAACCAGGCGCCAGCCGGCGCGTTCGATCTCGCTTGTGGGCGGACGGGCGGCGATGTCGTACACGTGTTTCTGGAAGAAGGCGTGCCAGTCATAGGGCACCACCTCGTTGAGCAGTTTCTCGATGTCGGCGCGTGTGTAGGTCCTGGTAATGGGACCGGTGTCGGGCGGACCGGCATAGAGGTGCAGGAAAGTGTCCAGCGATTTTCTGCCGTGGGTTTTCTCGCGGATGAGGGTGTCCACGTCCAGCCACAGGAGCTCACCCTCGGTGTAGAAGTCCCCGGCGGTACGGCGGATTTCCGGGTAGGAACCGCGCGCTCCGTAGAGATAGGGGGCCGCGGTGGTGGTGTCAATCAGCGGCTCGGTCAGCCGCCCCGGCTCGCTGGCCATCTCGCTGTAGATCATGGCGAGATATGCGGGATATTCGTCCGGCTTGCGGATGCCCATGCGGAAGGAGAGCAGATCCCCCAAGTACTGGTTCATGCCTTCATACACCCACAGCAGATCGGTCTTTTGCGGAATCTGGAAATTCAGCGTTGTCAGATCATAGGGGCGGCGGTATTTTCCGTTCCAGGAATGCGAGAACTCGTGGGTCAGCAGATCGCCCGCCACCAACTGTTCCGCCGGCTTGGTCATGAAATTGTCCGGCGCACGATCGTCGCTGGACTGGTGGTGCTCGATGCCTTCAAAACCGATCTTGTTGGACAGCACCAGCAGTGAATGATAGTCATACCAGTGACGGGCGCCGTAGAGCGCCAGCGCTTCCGGCGTCATGCGCTTGTATTTCGCGATCAGCGAGGCCGGGATGTCCAGGTCCTGGGGCTTGTCGGCGAACATATCCAGCATCTGGTAAGCCTTGCCGCCGTGCCACAGTTCGATGTGCCTGTAATAGCGGCCGCAGTCGAGCGGGGAGTCCACCAGCATGTTCAGCGGTACTTCCCCGAAATCAATACGTTCGCCGTGTTGCTGCGGATCGGGCAGCGCTGTGCCGTAGCTCCAGCCCTTCGGCAGGATGATGCTGGTTTTGAAATACACATGATGTGAGTTGGTATCATTCTGATAAAAGAGGTCGCGGTTCCAGTTGACGACCGCAAGATTTGGCGTGGACATGGGAGTGGGTGAATTTACCAGCACGGTGAACCGCACCCCGATGCTTGAGACACCGGGCGGCACGTCCACATGGAAGGCGTACAGGTCCACCTTGTCGCGGCGCCAGGTGAGCGGATGACCGTTCGCAGAAACCTTGAGTTGGGAGATATCGGCAAGCGGCCCGCTCGGGGCATGTTCGCCGGGGATCCATTTTGGGTAAACGAAGATGAAGGGACCGGGTTTCACCGGGATGGTCATGGTGGCGGTCATGAGGCCGCGGCCCGCGTCGCGCGCATCCAGCACCAGGGTTTCGGGATTATTGCGCGTGGCATAGGGGGTGGCATTGGCATTCGGTTCCGCCGCGCGCGCATACGGTATGGCGACGGTCAAAGCGGCGGCAATACCAAAAGCGAGCAGGGAGAGCGAGGCAGGTTTCATAAGTTACCCCTATGGATGATGATGCATGGCGCGACAGGGCAAAACGCTGTTTTTTGACCGCGAGACCGGAGTTTCGTTCCATGCCACGCCGCCTGTGACGGCGGTCCTGCTTCACGCGGGGATAGTACCCATGAGCAAGGCTTCCACGGCGTCCGCCACTGTCTTCAGACGGGCAGGCGGCGTCACGGCGATAAAAACGGTGTCGTCGCCGGCGAGCGTGCCCGCCACCCCCTCGGGCCGCTGCACGTCCAGTTTCACCGCCAGCGGCTGGGCATACCCCGGCCGGGTGCGGATCACCAGCAGATTGGGAGGCACCCGGGTGAGAGTGAATGACGGCAGTTCCGCCGGTAGCGATTCCACCTGCTGATAGCGCCCGGCCACTTTCTGTACGGCGAGCTTGCGCAGGTGCCGCGAGAGGGTGGGCTGGGTGACGGTGTGCCCGGCTTTCCTGAGCAGTTCCCGCAGCACTGACTGGTCGGTGACCTCCCGCTCTGCCACCAGTTTGAGGATGGCTTCATCCAGTGTCATGGGTGCATGACCACCTGGAGTTGCCTGTGTGGAAGATTCTTACCGCTATAGCCACAACAGAAAGTTTTCGCATAACCCTTGCATTATTACGAATTAGTTTGTATATATCCGCATTATATATGAATTTAACGAATTTTATTCACTAATAAATGCATAATTTCAAGAAAAACCCGGTGAAACCTCCCGTCGCGCCGTTATTGCCCACCTATACGCCCTATTCCTTCCCCGTAATGAGGGGCGCGGAGGATCGGGTTTTCGATGGTCAGGGTACGGCCTACCTGGACTTCTACGGCGGTCACTGCGTGGCCAGCACCGGCCATTGCCATCCGGCGGTGGCGGCGGCCATTGCGGCGCAGGCCGGCAAGTTGATTTTCTATTCGGCTGCCGCGCAGTTGCCGGTGCGTGATGAGGCGGCACAGGCGCTGGTGGAATTCGCCGGCGCGGATATGGCGTCGGTGTTTTTCTGCAACTCCGGTACCGAGGCCAACGAGAGCGCCCTCAAGATCGCGCTCAAGCTCAGCGGCCGTAAAAGCCTGACGGCGTTTCGGGGCGGGTTCCATGGCCGTACATTATTGGCGCTTTCCGTCACCGATGCGCCGGGTTTGAGAAAGCCTTATGAATCGCTGCTGGCGCCCGCCACCTTTCTGCCGTTTGCCGATGAGGCCGCACTCGATGCGGCGGATTTCTCCCCTATGGCCGCCGTGATCGTGGAACCCATCCAGTCCATGGCGGGGATAAAAACCGCGACGGCTTCCTGGTTTGCCGCATTACGGGAAAAATGCACCTGCGCGGGTACGCTGCTGATTTTCGATGAAGTACAAACCGGCGTCGGCCGTCTCGGCGCGCCGTTCGCGGCCGGTTTCTACGGCGTGACACCCGACCTGATCACCTGCGCCAAGGGCATGGCCTCCGGGGTGCCCATGGGCGGTGTGCTCATGAACGCACGGGTTGCTTCACAGCTCAAGCCCGGTGATCTGGGCAGCACGTTCGGCGGCGGACCGCTGGCCTGCGCCGCGCTCCTGGCTACGCTGAAGGTGATTCGTGAGGAGAAGCTGATGGAGCGGGCCGGCGTGCTTGCCGAGCATATCCGCGGCAGATTGCATGGCGGCAATGTGCAGGAAGTGCGCGGTGAGGGTTTGCTGCTTGGATTGAACGCGGGCGCACAGGCGCAGGCACTGAAAGCCTATCTGTTGAAGCAGTGCATCCTGGTGGGCGGTTCCGATGATCCGGCGGTACTGCGACTCATGCCGCCGCTCACCGTGAACGTGCGTTCGGTGGAGACGCTGCTGGATGCCATTGGTGAGTTCAACTCGCGGGAAGCAGCGTAATGCGGCATTTCACCCGTATTGCCGATCTGGATGTGACCGGTGTCGCTGCGATTCTGGACGAAGCATTGGCCTGGAAAAAGCACCCCCCCGGTGCGCATCTCGCCGGCAAGCTGCTGGGCATGGTGTTCTTCAATCCTTCGCTGCGCACGCGCGCGTCCTTCGAAGCCGCGATGCTGCGCGGCGGCGGCAACGCCATCGTGCTGGAGGTGGGTAGCGGCGTATGGAAACTGGAGGACCGCGACGGTGCCGTTATGGACGGCGACAGGCCGGAACACATCCGGGAAGCGATACCGGTGCTGGGCCGCTACGTGGACGCGCTGGCGGTGCGCACGTTCGGCGCGCTGCAGGATGACACCGCTGATGCAGCCGATCCGGTGATGAATGCTTTCCGCGAGCTCGCCGGTGTGCCGGTCATCAGTATGGAGTCGGCGCGCGAGCATCCCTGCCAGGGTCTTGCCGACCTGCTCACGATACGCGAACGTTTCGGCGTGACACGCAAACTGCCGGTAACGCTCACCTGGGCGCCGCACATCAAGCCGCTGCCCAAGGCGGTACCGCATTCCTTTCTCCTCACCGCCGCCGCCGCCGGCTGCGAAGTGCGTGTCGCCCATCCGCCAGGCTTTGATCTGCATCCGGCTGTCATGGCGGAGGCGCAGGATTACGCGCGCCGCAGCGGCGGTTCGGTGAGCGTGACTCACGACCGGAAAGCCGCTTTGAGCGGCAGTCACGTGGTCTATGCAAAAGCCTGGGGTCCGGTCACGGAAAAGGCCGCGGCAAGTGAAGCCGCTGCGCGCATCGCCGCTCACAAGGACTGGCTCATCACCAGTCGCACCCTGGCGGCCGC
>JAJYJL010000175.1 GCA_021789565.1 Acidobacteriota bacterium | reverse complement strand
AAGCCCTTGAAGCGGCCCGTCGCCGCAGGCACATCCTGGAAGGCAGGGCGCTCGGCATCGAAGCCCAGGCAGCCGCCGACGAAGAAGCAAAACGCACGCCCCTTCATGTTGCCCTCAAGCGGTACCTGGAGGTTGTGGAAGGGTTGAAGAAACCCAACACGCTTCGCAAGTACCGAGCCGTCCTCAATCGTTTCCTCGATTATTTTTCGGACCGCACGACACCGCGGAGCATCACGACGGACGATCTCAACAACTTCATGGTGTACCTCAAGCAGAACTACCGGCTCGACAACAATAGCGTGATCCACAACATGATCATTGTGGCGCAGTTCCTCAAGAAGCAGGGAAGGGCCGGACTTACGCGTGGGGTTGATCTGCCGGAGGCGATCCGCTCGCTCCCGGAAGAGTACTCGGACCGGGAATTGGAACTTTTCTTTGCGGTCTGCACCAAGGAGGAATACGCGCTATTCCTGACGTTTCTCCTGACCGGCTTTCGCGAACAGGAAGTTGTGTATCTCTCCTGGGA
The DNA here is from genome assembly GCA_021789565.1 of Acidobacteriota bacterium. The sequence continues at coordinate 9,438 of JAJYJL010000175.1, read as the reverse complement.
TGATATCAATTTTACCCTAAACACCGTCCGGGTGACCGCCAAGCCCGAACTGGGCTTTTCACCCAAGCGGTGGGAAGAACGGGAGGTCCCGGTACCCAAGCGCCTGAGCGAGCTTTTGAAGGCGCACCCCCATCGGAGCGTAAGCCCCTTCGTGTTTCCCTCGCCACGTGGCAATCGCGAATTACACATGCTCGATAAATGTAAGGAGATCGCCCGGCGCGCCAAGCTTGATGCGGCGCGCTTTCACCTGCGGAAGTTTCGCTCGACCTACGCCACACGGATGCTCCGGGCCGGCTTTGATGTGCGGACCGTGCAACATTGGATGGGGCACAAGTCCTTGGAGACGACCATGCGGTATCTGGCGCCGGCAAAGGATGTGCACGACAGGCTCGATAAAGTACAAATCGCGGGTGTGCTGGGGGATGGGTAATGAGTGACTGCACGCGGACATCAAGTCCGTGAGCCATCAACAGCCCGCTGGCACGATTATTCCGTTTCGCTTGGGTGGGCTTATACCGGCACGCTTCTGAAAGAACCTTGACCGAAATTCTCTGTCGAAGATTTCATTCGCTCGCACATCTCAGATTGGCGTGCATGATTTAGGTCTCATAATTACTGACTGGCGACAAAGGGGTACCTTTTATCATCAAGAAGGTAGTCTGAAATGTACGCCTGGTATTTCAATCTCCAGTCCGGCGGCATTTCCCTGTAGCATTGGAGCTTGCCAATGCATGTCTCTGCTCCGCATCGGCAACTGCGGTCAACGATTATTGTTTTCTTTCCATTGATTGTCATTTCCTTTCCATATTGGTAGCCCAAAAAGGCGTAACTCGTTAAAATCTCTTCGCCTCTGGATATGTTACGCATAGCCACGAAAACACTCCGATTCTTAACCCCAACATTCGGCTCGCATGAATGATTGATGAATTGTGCGAGCCCACCAGGGTCTCTAGGCTCAATGTAAAGATTGTGGTCAATCGGGATGGTATAATCGGTGGCGTACGGCAATATACGACCATACGCGATGAAAACCACGTCGTCCTTCGTGAAATCATGCCTCGCGAAAAGGCTCTTGCCTCTTTCCCGCGTTTCTTTTACCTCAACGTGACCAAACACATCTAAAATCATCTCCCTGAATTTGAAAGTTTCCCTTACGGGTTAGATTTAAATCTGCCGTTCTTGAGCATGTCCCTCCCCGCGTAGTTGGGAGGAGAACCTGTATAATCCCGAGGTTGTTCTCCCCCGCCCGCGGCACTTCGAGCGCTGTTCCAGTCGGCCCTTTTATAGTACTCTCCTCACGCTTTTTGTCCAGATGACTGAGTCACAGGAAAGCCACAGTTCTTCTGGTCTTCGTCCGCGACGAAGACCCAGCAGGCCTGAGTAATGTGGCGCGACCGTGGCTGAAATTGAGCGGACCAGATTATGCAGATTGATCTCCATTTCGTTTCGTCAGCAACCAGCCAGCCCCCAAGAAAAAAGTAGAGACCACAAGGCTGACACCTGGGGCAAGGAAGACCCAATTCGGCCTGTGATTCAATGTTCCGAACAAAGCAGATCCCCAGCCAGCGATGAACCCTCCTGCAATTGCAAGCATGGCCCACCGTGAAAGAAGCTGAAGGCGATCCCGACTCAGGAAGAGCGCTAAGCATACCGGCATAAAAAGCCCCAGCTGCGCACCATAAATTGCAAAGACAAGATCGGCGATGCTGAACCCAGCACGTGACAAAGCTTCGACGATAATGACGGCAAGGGACGCCGAGATGATTAGAACCACACGGGCTCGCGACAGCGCAGCGCTCGATTCCGCACGTTCTTGGGGAGCGGCAGCTGCATGTCGGGAAATAATATCTTCGTATACGGCATGAGAGACGGCGATCAGTTGCGTTGATGCGGTCGACATCATCGCGGCATAGAGTCCGGCAATACAAATGAACAGCACCCCGAGGCCGAGTGTCGTGGCGGGACTAACTAGACTCCTCAATACTGGTATCAGCGGATTACTTGTGCCAGTCCACGATGCGACACTCGGTGCGAAAATCGCCAACAGTGCCAATGTCCCCCATGAAATCGAAGCTCCACCCGCACTTTTGACTAGGCCAGGCAGGCTGTCCGCTGGGTTTTGAATACTTGTGACACGTTGCCACATCCCCATGTCAGCAATGTATGTCGGAACGTTTATGATAAAAATGCCTATCAAGAAAGACACCAACCCTTCTCGGTCTGACAGCGTAAGCGCGTCCGCTGGCAGCCGGTGTGTGGCGGTGTCCAGCCCTCCGTGCTGAAAGATAAAAACGGCGTAATAAAAAAACAGCGAAGACAGGAAAATCCAGATAGAAATCATTTGGATCCGATCGGTAATCACCACCGCACGAAACCCACCCGCAGAGGTATACACAAGTCCAATCAAGGCGAATATTACAACGACCACGGTCACAGGGGCAGATGGCACGAGCCCCGCAAACAATCTGCTCCCTACCGTGAGTTCGACCGCAAACGCCCCGAGAAAACCGAGGCTGGTCGCCGTTGCGCCGACAAGCGACAATCCGCTCGATCCGAATTCGGAACCCAAAAATTCGTGAAGTGTTGGAATTCGATCACCGTACCTCGCGAGCTTGCTCCAAATTCGCCGAGCGACGAGCCGAACGACAAGCATGCCTAAGGCGGTCGTGATGACGGTCCATAGTAGCCAAACACCCAAATATGCAGCAAGCTCAAAGTATGCCATAACAACCGTGGCCAAGCTTATGCTGGATGCGACCGTTGCAGACGAAAACTCAGTCGCTGTTCTCACTCTTGCCCGGCCAGGACGCCATATCGGTATGAGATCCCCTAGAGTCTTCATCTGGGCGACCTGGCCGAAGCCGGCCCAAAGAGAGATCCCGGCCGACACCACAACTCCCGCTATTACAATCGTCGTTAACAAATTGTAGTCAACCACTTATCGTCTCCTATCGAGTCGTTGGCTTGCAGATTTCGAGGGAAATACCAATACGACGGCGCAAAGGAGGTGGCGCAGCTTCGTGGAGGCCGCGAGACATCTCCGCGAGCACGGGAAGTTCGGGTCCGGGATAGACGTCCACCAACCAACCGTCACGGACAAGAATGCAGAAAACTGCCATCTCTTCAAGCAAGTACTGGCTGGACAATGACAACGCATTCCTTCGAGATACCGCGAGACTCCGATCAGGCCGTCTCTTCAGATAATCGTCTGCGCTTATCATCACTGAATTATGGAATTGCCGGTTTGAACGAAGTAAGGCCGCAAGGGCGACTTGATAAGGGGAGAATGATCTGTGGCTGGTGAATTCACACCAGCGCCTTATTGTGAACTTGTGTGACGGAAAATTACCGACCCCGTTCACAAGTTCCTGGTACTGGAAGCGACTCTCCTTTCTTGCAAACCGCAGGGCACTGGTTTCGTCCATTCCGGTTCTGATCATCACACTAAGCCGATATAGATCGTCACCAACCACAATCGTGCAACGGTCAAAATGGGATGCGATCCACCGCAATAGCGCCGATAGCCTTGCTCCTCGGAAATTGGGGTGTCCAATGCTTACGCCAGCGTAGCAACGGGGAAAAACACATCTGGGCGACCACCCTTCCGCCGGATACACTGATGTTACCTTTGCAATGTAATTCATGAATTTGTAAAAGTGGTGCTGGCTTACGCGGCCGGAGAATTGCTCGCGAGCCCCAAGCTGCGCCGCTTCGGTTCGTGCTGCCATATAGCCTCAAGGTGTTCCAGAAGTATACGCGTTGCTCTCGACGATAGGACTGTTGCCTGGTAGGGGTTGGTTGCATTTTGGCTCTTGTCGTCCACGAACGCGACGACGTTTCCGGTGTCTTTCATTTGATACAGCCAGGCGTTCCTAAGTTGAAGCACCGGACTTTCGGGGTCGGGATTCGCAAGCGGAAGCAATTCGCCTTTCGCAACGTCATACCTAAGCAGAGATTTGAGACTTTGTTTCTCGCTTGCACTGCATGAATCAATGGATTTCATGATCACGTTCCGCTTCACGAAGGTCGCAATATTCTCAGGTTTGGTGGACGAAGCGCGATGCCGGAGACGCCTTGCAGTCAGTTTCTTATGGAGAGCTTTAATTCGATCTTTCACGACACTTGCGTCTTCGAAGCTCAGCAGGTAAATGCCTCCGAAGTCATCCCGATAAACGTAACCCCAATTGAACTCCTCGGACTCTGCGATGAGCAACTCGGAGGATTGCATGATGCCGTAGATTCGCTGAAATCGGTGGGGGTTTTGGACTTCCCATTGTTTTAAGGCCTCTGGTGTGGCACGAGGCGGGAAATGTTCCAATGCATTCACTTGTGATACCAGGAGCTCAAAATAATAAGGTGAGAGCTTCTGCATTGCAGTCTGGACCCAAACCATACCGGGCGCCGTCGCGCCTGATTCGGACGTTCTGTCAGGCTCTGAGAGATAACGGACGAGTCCAGATATCAAGCCGCTCTGCACCAGGCGTGTACGCACCACTTTTCTCGACAGATCACTGCTGAGCAAATCACAGACTCTTTCAAATTGAAGCCAAAGATCACTTCGTGGAGGCGCTAAGTGCCCTCCTACCTCTTTAATAACTTGACGCATTTGGTCGGTTGACGGCTTTGCTTTCTCGACCAGTTGTATTGCGACCAACAGTTGGGCAAGCCGGCTCCAGTTCAGTTTACGAAAGGTCATCACGAGCTTTGTCACGTAGTATGGCGGGACCGCGGCAAAGCCAGATTCGATTAAGCGGTAGCTAGAAGCGCTTATCTCCAAAGCGATAGCTATTTCCTCTGCGCTACACTTCAGTTCATCCCTGAGGTCGCGGAGCGCGAATCCGAGCAGGACCGCAAGCGGGTTTTTCTGTCGGGCTCTTCCTTTGTAGTCAGTCACCTGAATATCCGTCCTGGTTCACCACGATGTTCATGATAACCAACGCAAATATTCGTGTCAACCAACGTTGGTTACAGGCAATAATTAAGATGTTGACAGCAAACATTACACTGTGTTTTAATTGCGGGCATAAGGGAGGCGCGACCAATGATTTCTGAATTTCAGCATACTGATGAGGCCAAGGAGGTAGCCGGCGCGCGCCAGCTCACAGATCCCCCCAGCCGGTGCTCTTGTGGTGCCGCTGCGCAGTACGCATACAGGAGGTGGCCGGTTTGCGAGGCCTGCGCCGAGCAGATTGCGGAGGGGGGAGGAGTTTAGTCGAGGAGGTGGCGCGCGCAGTTAACAAGTTTTGGGCATGACGCCAACGCGACCGCTCACCGAGTCGTTTAGACGGAGATGACCAGGAGCCCTAGGCGGATAAAGGCAGGAGGTGATAAATGGAAACTGGCGCAGAAACTTCCGCATGGGATGTAAAGAACGATCCTGATTTTGGCGAGATGGCACGTTTTCGTGCACCCCTCGAGTGGGCGGCTGCCTCGCTGCCGACTTTCGTTGTAGCGAAGAGAGGCGAATGATGAGGGCATCTTTAAAAGGAAGAGCACGGGGTGCGCCGCGTGAAGTTGCTCCTGCGCTTGTTACCTGCCTGTTTGTTTCAACTTGTCTCTTGTCCGCTGTTTCTTGGTATACCACTTTCGCGGGATGTAGGTTGTACCTCGGGCGCTGGTTCGCGCTGATCGCGTCGCTGGGTATCCAGTCGGCCTTAGTCTTCGTGGCCTGGCTGGTGGGCGTGTCAAGGTCAAAGCGCACCCTCCTGATTGCCGTTTACGCTATCGCTGCAACCGTCTCGATAGCTTTCTCGTACGTGAGCCTATTCAGGTGGTTCTCCGCGGGCACCAGGCCAGCTGAGATCGAGCGTAAGCTCTATGACACACTGCAAAATGCCGCTGGGCGTACCGAATCGATTCTCGTTTCTGCTGCTGCCGAGGGGCAGAAGCACGTGTTGGCGCTCGAGGAAATGGCCCGCACCGAAGAAGCCCGTGGTTACATTTCCCTTGTCAAGGACCGCGATCCTTACTTAGAGAGAGTGCTCGAAGCAGTGGCCGAAGACGCCCGCAGCTACAGCCCCCTTTATCCGCAAGGGCCAGGCTCAGGCTTGCGCTACGCGGCATTCCAAAGGTACACGGACCTCACGCAGCAATCTGTGGAACGTATCATCGAAGCGCAGAAAAGGCTTGCTCGCTTCCGAAATCAGGCCAAGCCGCTTGCTCATACCGAATTGCAGCTCCGGGATTTCCGCCAGGCTGTGGCGGCCATTCCCTGGACAGACGTTCAAGAGCAACTCGATGGAGCAAAAGTCGAGCCCCCGAAAGTTCCCGCCTACTCCAGTTTCGTGGATCACGCCGCGAGCGGGCAGGAAGACTTGCTTATCAGCTTTAAGGGGCTGTTCACACACCCTACGAACACGCGCCTCACCGCTATGGCGTTGGCCGTTTTCATAGACGTTACAGTCTTCATATTGGCTTTCGCGGCGGGGCCGCACTTCTCCGGTGCCTCTCAGCAAACCTGGTTCCGTGCGGGGGCACTTTTGGACCAGACCAAGGAGCAAGATTTTCTGGGTGGTTTCCTGCGAAAGTGCAGGCTGATTCCCGGAAGCGGCGTGCTGAGTCTCGAAGAATCGTCCTTTAGTGCTGGCCAACAACATTTGTGTGCGCTCCTTGCCGCAAAAGGCTTGGTCACGTTGAGAAGCTCAAAAGGCTCATGGGTCATCGACCCGCACCTGCACGAATTCCTGATGGAATCACTGGCCGGGAATTCTGGGCTTGACCACGAGAAGGCCGGCTCACCCGATATACGGCGCGAGCTAGCGTTCGTAAGCAATCGTCCCGAATCGGAGCAGCTGAGACTGGCGAAGATGCTCCGCCCGGTGATTAGTGCCTACCTAGTCGCGGCGCGCGCCGCGAAGGACTTGGCGACGGAGAGTGAGATATTTGAGCTTCGCGGTGACCGGGAGACCGATCTTGCCTCCTGTCTCTCTGGTCTTGCGGGACAGATCGGAGCGAGCGGCCTCGCGCCGGAAGCGAAGGAAGAGTTGAGCGCGTACCTCAGCACCACCGCGTACGAGCAGGTTTTTAATTACACCGAAAAGGAGGAATGATATGACAGCAATGAACCCATCAACTGCAATTTCCCGAAGAGCGCCAGGAGAGCCTACAAGATTCGATCCCGACGAAATCTTCCGGCGGATCGACGCCCTCCGGCAGAGCTTCGGTCCAGAACCCAGCTTGTTGGAGCAACTTTTGTCGTCGAGCGCCCGGCGCCACGGAGAGGCAGTCCACAGTGCTGCAATTAGCGCAGTCAAGGCGCGCCAGGTAATGATTGACGGCCTGGCCGGCTGCATCCGGACCTTCGTCGAAGTGCATGCCGGGGACCTCAAGGTCCGTGGAGCTAGCTTCGTACTGGAAACCTTCGCAAGGCAGTCCCGGGGACTGAACGTGATCGTTGAGGAAACCCTTGTCGGTTTTCTTGAGACTTTCTCGTCCATGGTGGCCCGGATTGAGGCAATCCCCAATCTGACGGAGGCGCAGAAAGCTGACCAGATCGAGCGCGCCTACCGCCGCGCGGAAGAGGGTATGTCCGCCAGTAAAGACAGATTCAATACCGCGCTGGATGAACTGGCTGGGCAGGTTCAGAGTGTGATTCGGGAAATTGGTGCATAAGCCTGACCTTGGCGGATAGCGGGAAGACTTTTAAGTTAAGTATAGCTGTGGCCGTGGGGGAGCTTCTTTCACCCCATAAAGTTCCGCAGGAGGTGCAAACCAGGAAATGAAGCACACCAGCAAGCAGTTGCTATACCGCCGTTCCTCGATTTTGGGCGCAATGCTCTGGATGGTTGCGCTATCGCTCGTTCTGACGGGGCTCTTGGGTTGGATTCCGGCGGTTGGCCCGGCCATCGGCCCAGTCGTGGGTGGCTACATCGGCGGGCGGAGAGCGGGGAGCGTCGGGCGTGCGGCTGCGGCGGTCGTGCTTCCTGCTGTGATATTCTCGCTGTTCATTCTTGGCATCGGAGCAATCGCAGCCGCCGTGGGAAGCATTCCTGTCCTGGGAGCTGTGGGCGCAGTCGTTGCCGCGGTGGTCGGCATTACCCTTATTATCCACAACGTCTTGCTTTTCGTTCTGGCACTCTTCGGGGGGTGGTCGCGACAGATCCAGGCTGCCTGAATTCAGCACTTCGTGCTTTAACTCGCGGGAGTACAGGGGGTACAAGTGAATTCGAATACGGCGGTTCTTATTGATCGTCAGAACCTTGGAGAATCTTTCGGGAGGATCATCCAGGTCCTCAAGCATTCCGGCAAGATCGGGGATATCACGATTGCGCGTGCCTATGCTCACTGGGGTAAAGAATCGAAGAAAATTCGGGAAGAGGCGGCGGAACTGGGCGTTCAGTGCGTTGCGGTTCCGCCAGGCAAGAACGGCGCGGATTTGGAGCTCTCGCTAGACGCTATCGAAATCGCAAACCGCATGTCCATTGGAAGTTTTGCGATCGTCACCGGGGATGGGGGGTTCATCTTTCGGGCGCTGATTACGAGGCTTCGTTCTTCTTACAATCGGACTGTCATCGTTTGCGGGCCGGAGAACAATACGAGAGCGACCTTGAAGTCCCTTTGTGACGCCTACGTGCCCATTCCTTCAGAGTGCAGAAAATCAGCCATCGCGCAACCAGGATTTAACGGGTCATGCGCGGTATCGCCAGAGGATGGTACGGAGGCGAGCGATTCAGTCTATGCGCCCGGATTAGATCACAAAACCAAACGCGTTCTTGACGTGCTCGAAAGGGATCCCGATTGCCGTATGAAGATGGAGGACGGCGGACTGCCAATTGGTTCCGATCTGGTGGCAGAGCTCCTGAGGCCGTTCAAAGATCCCCGCTCAGGAAGGCGCCGCTGGCTCGTGAAAATGCTTCTCGCGGCTTCAGCGCGCGAGGACAGTGGATTTGCCCTCGCTCAATCATCCTCGCCAGGCGAAATTCGATTGTTCGTGAAAAGGAATCTCCCTGGGGGTTGGAAGGTACTAAACTCGTGACGGGTACGCCCCAGCTTATACTTTTGCCGTATGCAAGTTAGGGGCGCTTGCGCGTGTTTCATGGCCTCTGAAGCGATACAATCCACATTCACGATTGCAAAGGAGGAAGGTATGCGCCGTTTTTACATTAGCTGCCCGGACTGTCATCATCATCGGATGCACCTGCTTGGCCAATCGGAGGAAAAGTTTGGCAGTCCACCGACTCCCACCGATCGGTATTATCGGTGTCCCCAGTGTGGGAACGAGTGGACTTACAACGTCGAGCGAAACTTTGTATCCCCCAACGTGCCCGCTGGCTTCCAGCAAGATGGCTAAGTGTTCCAGTCTGGAGATGGTGAGGAATCCAGACCTGCAGAGAGTAAGGGCAACCCACATGTTGTATGCAAAGGGGACTTCTTGCGAAGCCCCCAAGCCCTAGAATTCTTGGCCTTTCATCCAACTTCAGTATACGGCATTCCATCGGC
>JAJYJL010000174.1 GCA_021789565.1 Acidobacteriota bacterium | reverse complement strand
GCCTCGAAGGTTGAATGATCGCTTCAATTTTCTTCATAACTCCTTATCCCCATTCTAAAGGTTGAGATCGTTTCGCCTTGTGGGGCGTCCGTCACAGGTGTCCCAAGACCGCCGGAGTGCGGGATACAACATCCCCTCGTTTATGGCTAGGCCTCAAACGTGTAGCCCTCTTCGCCGTGGAGGGCCAGGTCAAGCCCCTGGATTTCGTGCTCTTCGGGTACGCGCAGGCCTACCACGGCATCAACAATCTTCAGAATGATCAGCGTGCCCACGATCGCCAGACCCCAGGCAATCAGCACGCCCACCAGTTGGTTTACAATCTGTCCTGCGTTGCCGTCGATCAGGCCCACTGGAAGCACTTTGCCCTGGCTGTCTTTGAAAATGGGATTGATCGTGCTGGACGCAAACACGCCGGTCAGCAAGGCCCCGATCGTTCCGCCGGCGCCGTGGACTCCGAATGCGTCAAGCGAATCGTCATAGCCAAAGCGGGTCTTCACCTTCGAAACCATCAAGTAGCAGGCAACACCTGCAACGAAACCTATAATCAGCGCCGACATGGGCCCGACAAAGCCCGACGCAGGAGTAATAGCCACCAGTCCTGCAACTGCGCCGGAGATAACGCCCAGTACGCTGGGCTTGCCGTTGCGGATCCATTCCGCGCAAGCCCATCCAATGGCCGCCGCTGCCGCTCCAAAATGCGTCGCGACAAAGGCGCTGGTGGCCAGTCCGTTGGCGGCCAGCGCGCTGCCGGCGTTGAACCCAAACCATCCCACCCACAGCAGACAGGCTCCGATAAAGCTGAGAACAACACTGTGCGGGGGCATTGGCTCGTTCGGGTATCCAACGCGCTTCCCCAGATAGAGCGCGCAGACCAGAGCCGAAACACCGGAAGTTATGTGGACCACCGTTCCGCCGGCAAAATCGAGTGTCGGGAAAGCCCCGCCCAGCGCGGCATTCAAGAACCCGCCTTTGCCCCAGACCATGTGCGCCATCGGATCGTAGACAATGAACGACCACAGGACCATGAACAGGATCATGGCGCTAAACTTCATGCGCTCGGCAAAAGCGCCGCAAATCAACGCCGGGGTAATAATGGCAAACATCAACTGGAAGACCATGTAGGTCTCCAGCGGTATCGTGCCTGCGTAAGCGGGATCGGGTGCGCTGCCCACGCCACGGAGGAACAGATGGGACAGGCCGCCGATGAATGAAGTGCCCGGAGCGAAACAGAGGCTGAACCCGATCACTGCCCAGATGACCGTAATCAACGCCATGAGCGAGAAGCTTTGCACCATGGTGGCAAGAACGTTCTTCTTCCGCACCAGTCCACCGTAGAAAAGCGCTAGCCCGGGTCCGGTCATCATCAGGACCAACGCCGCACAAACCAACATCCAGGAATTGTCACCGGCGCTCTGCGCGCCAGCGATCTCGCCCTCCAGTTTCTGCGACTGCCCCACCGCCGGAGTCTGCTGCGCCGCCGTACTCTGCGCGACGGCAGCGGGTTGTTTCGTGCCTTGCGCCATCCCGTGCGCGACAAACAGCCCGCAAGCAGATACAAAGATCACCACCAAAATCAAACGTTTCATCACTGATTTCCCGCTCCCGATGAAATTTCTGGCGGATATACGCCACCGCAACCACATTCGAAACCCGAACGCAGATCCATCAACCCAGATTTTTAACGCCACTATAGAATGACGACCAACTGAAGGGTGTGAGGAAAAAATTATACCGCGGTTGCCGTGCGGGTCAAGTTCTTTCCCGTCTCTCGGGGGCACGCCGTCAATAATATGCCTGGAGGCTGCACGCACTAACGCAGCGCCTGGCGCGAAATCCTTCCATAATGGCTGAAGGTTGTGATAGTTTGACAGGCTCGGTGGGCAAAAAAAACTCAGGTGTGGCCTTCTATCAGCCGAAGGCATTATCAATGCCGCAGTCGAACATCAAGTACGTAAAGGAATACTTAAAGGAGGAAAAGAAAGTGACTGAATGTTCAGGCACCAGGAAAGTGGGACGAAGGGAATTTATGGGCACGGCTGCGGCAGCAGCGAGCTTTATGATCATGGCGCCGCAACTCGTGCGAGGAACAGCGGCAAATTCTGCTCTTCGCGTTGGCTTATTGGGTTGCGGAGGGCGCGGGACGGCGGATGCAACATATACAATTGAAACAGGCAAGGCACGCCTGGTGGCGCTGGCCGATCTCTTCCAGGACAAACTGATCAAGGCGAAGGCGCATTTTGATAAGTTTCAGCAAGCAAAAGGCATTCCTGCGATTGAGCGAAGGCTTATTTTCCGCGGCCCTGAAGCCTACAAGGAGATCTCGAACTCAAAGGACGTGGACGTTGTCATCATCACCACGCCTCCCTACTTCCATCCGCAGCACCTGGCTGAAGTGGTAACAGCAGGCAAGCATGTTTACTGCGAAAAGCCGGTGGCAGTGGATCCCCACGGTTGCGTCTCAGTTTTGGACTCAGCACGGCGCGCCGAAGGCAGGCTGAGCCTGGAGGTCGGGTTCCAGCTTCGCAATGCTCCCCCGTATGTCGAGCAGGTCAAGCGGATTCACGCAGGTGCGCTGGGAGACATCGTATCCGGTGAAGGCCACTATTACGCCACTTGGCCCAAGCTGCCGGACTGGCCGAACGCCTCTGCTGACGAACGAATGATCCGCAACTGGTATTACTCGCGGATTCTTTCAGGCGACATCATCGTGGAACAAAACATTCACATCATTGATGTGTGCAACTGGATTCTCCAGGCGCATCCGATTGTGGCCTCGGCTTCGGGTTCCCATAACGGCCGCCTCGACGACGGTGACGTCTACGGGCACTACAGCGTCGTCTTCAAGTATCCCAATGGCGTCAGTCTGACGTTCGGTTCCACGCAGATCGGCAATGCCAAATGGGAAGTGGGATGGCGGTTCTTCGGCACCCAGGGCGTTTCGGAAGCGCACTATTCAGGGCCAGTCGCAATCTATGGCGACAACGCCTGGCAATGGAATGGCGGCGAGGCCTCATCGCAACAAGCCTCCCAGGGATTTTCGACCGCCGGGGTATTCCATGACAACCTGGAACAGGCTGACCCGGAGAAAAAGATGTCGTTTGTGGACAGCATCCTCAACAACCAGTTCCACAATCAGGCCGCGCAGGGTGTGGAGTCCGCTATCAGTTGCATGATGGCTCGCCATTCCGCCTATACGGGCCGGGAAGTCAGCTATGAAACTATGGCCACCTCAGGTGAGCACTGGGATTGCGACATTGACCTTAACCAGTTTGCCTGAAATGCACTGCCAGGCCCCATGGCCTGCTGGTGCATTAGAATAGTTAGGACAGCATCCCGCGGGGCAGAGGGCAAGATATCATCTGTCAAGTGGCCGATTACTTTCACGCCAATAAATGCCCCGCGGGCTTGCTACAAGCAACTTGTGCCGCGAACGCATTCGATTGAGGTGACGGACTTTGGCAAACTCACGAATTGATCTGTCAGCCTACCTTGCAGAACTGAAGGTTGTTTTGGGCAGTCTCCCGCTCGATCAGATATCGAAGGCCGCAGATATTCTTTTTTCGTGTTACCAGGCAGAACATACCATCTTCACGTTTGGCAATGGAGGCAGTGGAGCGCTCGCTTCGCATCTGGTCACAGATCTCGGCAAAGGAACTCACTTCCCTGGCCCACCGGAAATGGCAACCTTCCGCCGCATGAAGGCCATCGCGGTAACCGACAACATGCCGATGGTAACAGCTTGGGCTAACGATACTCATTACGATGACGTTTTTATGCGCCAGATTGAAAACTTCCTTAGCCCCGGCGACGTGGTGATGGCCATCAGCGGGAGCGGCAATTCTCCCAATGTTTTGAAAGCGCTGGAATTCGCCCGCGGCGCGGGAGCAACAACCGTCGGACTCGGCGGGTTTGGCGGCGGCAAGATGAAGGCCCTGCTCGATTGCCCTGTCATCGTTCCTTCCTATAACATGCAGCAGGTTGAAGACGCCCACGTCATCATCAGCCACATGATTTTCCTGGACCTCAAGAGCCGCATAACTGCGCTGGCCGGGACAACGCCCCGGGTCTGATAATTATTCCGAGATTTGCAGCGGCAGACCCTCTAAAATGGCCTCTATCCGGTAGAGGCCGTTTCCTGCGCCGCCCGGCGTCTAAGCTGCAGAAACGCAGACGCATTATTCTCGCAGGCGCCAGCGCCCGCTAATTCACGGAGGTTGCCTGGGCGGATGGTTTCACTACAAAATGGCGCCGGGGGTGTTTCCTGGCAAGACGTTCGAGGCCCCATAGGGCGGACTCTGATCCTTCGTCCTTGACTTCCTGGAATGAACGCGTGTTGGCGTCGTTACAGCGCGGGCAGATCATCGTGGGGCGCCCGGCCACGTTCACCTTTGGTCTATCGGAGTAAAAGATGGATTTAAGTGCATCATGATCGGTGTGCATCATGCAGTTGTGGCAGACGAACCAGCGGGTTCGGTCAATCTTCTTCAAAAAGTTTAAAATGCTCATCGCAGTTCCCTCTCACTCCTCCAAGTTGCCCTAAGCCGGCGTTGCAAGACTCTTCCACGCCGTTTGAAACATCAAAGCCGGCCGCAGTCATGCAGGCTGTACTCGCAATGAAAAAAACTTGCCCGCCTGGTCCAGACTGGCGCACTCGGGTGAAACTTTCAGCAAACCCCGCAGGAAAGATTTTTCAGGACGATCATGCCGGGCGACGGAATGGCGCCCTGGCTCGTCAGGCCCCTTACAATTATATTTCGAATGGCGTCAAACCCGCCACTGAAACGCACTATCCATCTTTTTCACGCGGATGACAGCCCCATTCCCCTTTTGGAGTGCGTCCGGCATCGAAATTGCTCTCTCAACCTCTGCCCAAATGGTAGAATGCTTTTCGATATCCATCTGAGATCGGCTATCTCGCAAGGTGGCCGGCATTATCATCAAAACTTCCACGGAGCTTAAAATGACAGATCCTATTCGAATCGGTATCGCCGGAGCGGGTTTTGCGGCCCGATTTCACATCAAGGGCATTCGAAGGGTATACGGCGTGCCCTTCACCGTTACAGGCGTGACCTCCAACACAACGGCGTCGCGTCAGAAATTTGCACAGGAGTTTGGTGTTAAAGCCTTCGACTCCCTCGAAGAACTTTGCGCCAACTCCGACGTTGTCGACGTCTGCACGCCCGGGTCTACCCATGAAACCGTGGCGGTTGAAGCCCTGACGCGCGACAAGCACGTCATTATCGAAAAACCCTTTACCGGCTACTACGGTCCTGCAAACGAAGATAGCGGCAAATTTCGAGGGAATACGTTCTCCAAAGAGATCATGCTGCGCGAAGCCATGGCAAGCTGCCACCGAATCCTGGAGGCCGCCAGCAAGAACGGGAAATTGATCGGCTACGCCGAGGACTGGGTCTATGCGCCGTCTGTGCAGAAGGAGCGGGACATCCTGGAAAAGAGCGGAGGGCAAATACTCTGGCTGATCGGCGACGAATCACACAGCGGTTCGCATTCTGCCTATTATGGCATCTGGAAATTTTCAGGCGGCGGCTCGATTGTAGGCAAAGCTTGCCATCCATTATCCACGGCGCTCTATCTGAAAGCTGTCGAAGGAAAGGCAAGGGACGGCAAGCCCATCCGGCCCCGAACCGTCTCCGCACGTACGCACGAGATCACGCGCCTGAAAACGTTTCGGGACGCGGGCATCATTCGCACCGGCTACGATGACATTGAAGATTACGCCCAGATCCATATCACATTCGAGGACGGGACTGTGGCGGACATTTTCGCCTCTGAACTCGTCATGGGCGGAGTCCACAACTGGCTTGAAGTGTTCGCCAACAACCACCGTACCCGCTGCAACCTGAACCCCATTGACGCCCTTACCACGTTTAACCCCAAAGAGGAAAACTTCAAGGACGTTTATGTGACAGAAAAGCTTTCAACCAAGCAGGGATGGAGCCATCCGGCGCCGGATGAAGACTGGCAGCACGGCTATCCGCAGGAATTCCAGGACTTCCTTGAAGCTTTTCGCGATAATCGCGAGCCGCTTGCCGGCGGCATTCTGGCCTCAGACAGTATTGCAGTGCTTTACAGCGCCTATCTATCGGCCGAGCGGCGCGGCCAGGAAGTGGAAATCCCGCAGGCATAGCAAGGGCAGTGTATGCCGCGGATTTGTCTGCGGCACACACCACCATTCAAAGTCTGCTCGCACGCTTAGAGTGTACGGGTGACAATCTTGAGCGAGCGCGGCTTGTCGGGATCGATACCTTTCAGCTCCGCCAGCAGGCAGGCGAAAAGCTGGCCCGGAACGATGTAAGGAATAGGGGTATAGATCTCAGGAATCGTGGCTGGGATCCGGATGGAGTTGGTATGGGCCGGCAGCCTCACGCCTTCCGCGGTGATAATGAGCGTTTCCGCCCGGAGCTTGCTCACTCGTTCTGCCAGCTTTTTCATGTCCGAATAGGTCTTCCCCGGCGGCATGAAGAGAATCACCGGGAAGTCGCTCTCGATCATAGCAATAGGGCCGTGCAGGAAGTCAGCGGCTGAAAATCGTTCCGCTACCACGTAGCAGGTTTCCATCAGCTTCAGAGAAAGCTCAAAGGCATTGGCATAATTCAGCCCGCGTGCCACCACTACGCACTGCCTCATGAAGCGGTAGCGCTCAACGATCTGCCGGATTTCGGGGATGATCTTGAGCGAACTCTCAACCCACTTTGGAATTTCCCCCACGTGTTCAAGCTTGACATGCGAACCGAGAGCCGCGGCCAGCATGTAAAGCATCAGAAGCTGGCCCGTATACGTCTTGGTGGCTGCAACAGATCGCTGTGTTCCAGCACGCACAAAAAAAGCTTCCTCGACAATTCCTGCCATCGTGGACTTTGCCTCGTTCGTGATGCCGACCGTGAAGGCCCCCTGGCGTCGCGCGGCTTTGAGGACGGCATTGATATCCGTCCCCTCGCCGGATTGCGAAATGCCAATCACGAGCGCTTTCCGCAGATCAAGTCTGGCGTGGTAGAGCGTGTGGACAGAGGGTGCGCACAGGGAAACAGGTTTGCCTGTCGTCAGCTCCAGCAGGTAGCGCCCGAAGAGGGCGGCGTTGTCGGAAGTTCCTCGCGCTACCAGCAGGATCATCCGGAAATTCTGCCGTTCGGCAAACTTCTTGAGCTCAATCACGTGCTTGTGCTCAGCTTTATAGCAGCGCAACAGAACGCGGGGCTGGTCCAGAATTTCCCTCATCATGTATGACATAAGGCACCTGTACCTTCAGGGGTCAAGCCACACGAACCCCCTGTTCTCAATAATGCGGGGCAAACCGCAACCCGGCCCGCCACGCAAGGGATTTCTCTTTTCATTGTAATACTAAGGTGGGCAGGCCTGTCGCAGAACACTTGCAAGCTCTCCCACAAGGGTGAGAGTTTCGAAGGAAACCCATTACCCAGGGAGCGACCTTGCCAGCGCTTCCAACTCGGGCTGTCCCGGGCCCAGGGGCAGCTTGACCTTGCCGCGTTGCACGGCGGACCGGCAAATAGCCATCATAATCTCAAACCCTTTGTAGGCGCTTTCTCCGTTGCACGGATGGACTTTGTTCGGGTCATCCAGCCAGTCGGCTATGTCCTGAATGTAAGGCGGCATGTCGTGCGCATAGTCCATGCAACCCGGCCCTGAAATCACGCCGCCGGAGTCCTTTGTAATCGCGCGCCAACCGCCGCCCGTCAGCACCTCGGCAAAGCCTTCTGTGCCCTGCGCGCCGATCCGGCATTTGCGCCACCAGTAATCGACTTCCGGAACGTCCGGAGCGCCGTCGCCACTTTCGACAATGCCGCGGACGCCGTTTGCAAACTGGATCAGCCCGCCAACGTAATCGGGCGACGGGTGGTTGTCAGAAAACTTTTCCTTGCCAGACGCCTGGCCAACAACCCATTCCGCCTCTGCATTGTCATTAAACCAGCGTGTGTATTCGATCAGGTGGGTCAGCATATGCATCATCCAGCCTGTTGCCGTGCCATAAAAGGTATGCACCCGGCCGATGGCCCCGCTGGCAATGATCTCCTTCACCTTTTTGTAGTGCTCGCCATAGCGGTGCTGGTGGCTGACCACTGTCTTTACCTTCGCATCCCGGACCAGCTTCATCACCTCCAGGCCCTCGTTGGTGCTCATCGCAATTGGCTTTTCAAAGGCAATCAGCCCTGCGCCGGACTCCACACCCGCCCGAATCATATCCAGCCGCAATTGCGGCAGCGTGCAGAAGCAGAATACGTCGGGCTTCAGACCCTTCAGAACTTCCCTGGCGTCAGTGCCGGTCTTGGGGCTGCCGAATTTCTTTGCCGCCGCTTCAAGCCGGGCATTATCAATATCGCAGAGGCCGGCAATTTCAAACCGGCCGTTACTCGCAAATGCATCGGCGTGGTGCATTCCCCGCTTGCCCAATCCTGCAACCACTACGCTGTATTTCTTGTCTACGCTCATCCTCTACCAGACCTCCCTCAAGGCTGCGTTTATAAATTTCCGCCTCCACGCTTAAAAGGGCAGATTTCCCTGCCCTTTCCTGGCCGATCAAGTCATTATCGAACGGGGAATTCCCACCCGCAGGCCAATCAGGCTCCCGCTGAACCCTTCGCCGCTTTGCGGGATGCCTCCCACTCCTTGATTCCCTCAACTACCAGCTTGACTTCCTCGGAAGTCAATTCAGGAAACATCGGCAGTGAAAGCACCTGGGCCGCCGAGCGCTCGGTGTGCTCCAGCGAACCGGAAATCCGGGCCGTCTGTCCCCACGGATATCCTTCCTGCTCGTGGATCGCGATGGGATAGTGGGTCAGTGCACGAATGCCCTTGTTTTGCAGGAAAGCCTGCAATTCATCGCGGTGTTCGGTTTCGGCAATATAGAGATGGAAGATGTGCCGGAACCCGGGCCGCACGGTAGGGAGCTTAAGCGACGTACCCACGAGGCCGGCGTCATATTCCCTGGCGCGCTCCCGTCGCAGGTCGTTCCACTTGTCGAGTTCCTTCAATTTCACACTGAGCACGGCCGCGTGGATGTCATCCAGACGGCTGTTGTAACCCAGGCTGTGTTGCGAGCGTTTTGCTGAACCATGGTTCCGCAGCTTGCGGATTTCAGCCGCCATTGAGGAGTTATTGGTCACCACTGCGCCACCGTCACCAAAGCAACCCAGGTTCTTCTGAATGATGAAGCTGGTGCAGACCGCGTCGCTCAATTCGCCGACGGCAAAATCGTCACCGCGAGCGCCGAGTGCCTGGGCGCAATCTTCAATGACGTACAGCTTGTGGGCTTTCGCAATCCCGGAGATTGCCCGCATTTCCGCCGTCTGTCCGTAAAGGTGGACGGGAATAATGGCCTTTGTTTTCGGCGTGATGGCGGCTTCGATCAGGCGGGGGTCGATGTTGCAGGTCTTGGGCTCAATGTCCACAAAGACCGGCGTTGCGCCCACCAGCCACACAGCTTCCGCCGTGGCAAAGAAGGTGTTTGACGTGGTGATAACTTCGTCGCCGGGGCCAACGCCCATGGCCTTCAATACCAGAACCAGGGCATCCGTGCCGGAGTTAAGACCTACGGCCTCTTTCATGTTGCAATACTTGGCAAGTTCTTCTTCGAACTGCGTCAGCTTGGGGCCCAGCACATAACTCCCGCTCTCAAGAACTTCCAGGATGGCCGCGTCAATTTCACGCTTCAGATTGTGGTATTGGCGCACATGGCCGTAGAAATCAACTTGAAACTTCGACACAATTAACCTCCCTTAGATCAATTTCCTGACTTAATAGGATGCACACGTTCCCGCTTGGTCGGATAGGTCGAGCATTCCAGTGTTCGGGTAACGAAGCAAAGATTATAACACCTATCGCCCTTTCTAATAGAACTGTCTACATTGGTTTTCTTCCCGTCGAACGCGAAATTTTGCATTAGCCGCCACGGGCGCCGTGCCCCCAGACTTTTCCCGCAGGCGCGGCGACACCCTGCCTGGAATTCACGCCAAACCTGATCAGAGTCTGCAGCCCCGCGGGAAAGGGGCGTGAAATGT
>JAJYJL010000173.1 GCA_021789565.1 Acidobacteriota bacterium | reverse complement strand
GAACGCGCGCGACCTGGTGGTTCTGGTGTCCGCCAACCTCTACCTGCAGGCCATCGCGGGCTCCAGCCGCGTGGATGCTGCGAAGGCTGAAGTCAACACCGCGCAGGCTGTTTACGACCGCGCCGTCGATCTGAAGAAGGCCGGCATGGTTCCCGGGATTGACGTGCTGCGCAGCCAGGTGGAGCTGCAGGGCCAGCAGCAGCGTTTGATCTATTTGCAGAACGCGTTCCAGACGGAAAAGCTGGACCTGGCCCGGGCCATCGGGCTGCCGATGGCGCAGCAGTTCCGGCTGACGGACCCGGTGCCCTATACCCCTCCTCCGCACATCACGCTCGATCAGGCGCTCACCCGCGCGCTCGCCACACGCACTGATTACAAGGCCCTCGAGGTCCAGGTCCACGCGGCTCAAGCCTTGAAAAAAGCGGCCCGGAGCGAAGCGCTGCCCAGTCTGAACTTCCACGCCGACTACGGCGACATCGGCCCCAGGCCCGGAGAATCACACGGTACCTACACGGTAGCAGCCAGGGTGAAGGTCCCGCTCTTCCAGGGCGGAAAGGTCCGCGGTGACGTCATGCAGGCGGATGCCTTGCTCAAGCAGCGCCAGTCGGAACTGCAAGACCTTCGGAGCAAGATTGAATATCAGGTCCGGACGGCAATGATGGACCTGAAATCATCCGAAAACCAGATCCACGTTGCCCGCAGCACCCAGGACCTGGCCCATCAGCAATTGGCGCAGGCCCAGGACCGCTTTTCCGCCGGAGTGGTAAACAGCCTTGAAGTGGTCCAGGCGCAGGAAGCGGTTGCCACGGCTGACGAAAATTACATTTCCAGCCTTTACCGGTACAACGTGGCCAAGGCGTCGCTGGCCCGCGCCCTGGGTCTGGCGGAAGAGGCCTTCAAGCAGATGACGGGAGGAAGCAAGTAATGGCAGAACCCACGGAAAATGTGGAATCGAACGGCAAAACAAATGGAGGCGCAGACAAGCCCGCAAAGCGCCAGTCGTTTTTCAGGCTTCATCCAGGCGCCAAGTGGGGCCTGCTTGTGATCGGCCTGGTCCTGGTGGTGGGCGGAATCTTTGTCTGGCGCTATTACTCCACACACGAGTCCACCGACGACGCCCAGATCGACGGCGACATTTATCCCATCAGTTCGCGCGTCAACGGCCACGTGGTCGCGGTTGAAGTTGAAAACAACGAGTTCGTCAAGAAAGGGACGGTGCTGGTGAGCATCGATCCCACCGACTACCAGGTGGCGCTCGATCGCGCCCAGGCTGATTACGCCACGGCGGTGGCTCGCGCCCGGGCCTTCCGGGTCGGCGTGCCCATCACCTCGGTCAATTCTTCGAGCGGCATCTCGTCGTCCCAGGCCCGCGTGCAGCAGGCCCGGGCGGCCATCTCCGGCGCGGAAAAACAATCGCTGGAGGCCCAGGCCAGGGTGAAGCAGATGCAGGCCAATTACACCCGGGCAAAATCAGACCTGGCGCGGTATGCGCAACTCATCAAGAAAGATGAAGTTTCACAGCAGCAGTATGACCACGCCATGCAGACAGCCGAGGCTGACTCTGCCGCCGTCGCCGCCGCCCAATCCGCCGCCGCGGCCGCTGAACAGAATGTCGCCCAGGCGCAGGCCCAGTTGGCGCAGGCGCAGGCCGACCTCCGCGCTTCCAACACCGGGCCGCAACGGGTGCGGGTGAGCCGCGCCCAGGCCGACGCCGCCGAGGCGGCCGTAAAGACCGCCCAGGCCCGCGTGCAACAGGCCCGGCTCAACCTGGACTACACGGTGGTTCGCGCCCCGGCGGACGGTGTTGTGGGCAAGAAGGCCGTGGAAGTGGGCCAGAACATCGGCATCGGCCAGGCCCTGATGGCCATTGTCCCGGTGGAAGGACTCTACGTCACCGCCAATTACAAGGAAACCGAACTGAAGGACATGCGGCCCGGCGATCCCGCCACCATTCATGTGGATGCTTATGACCACAATTACAAGGGCCACGTGCTGAACATTGCCGGAGCTACGGGCGAAAAGTTCAGCCTGCTGCCTCCGGAAAATGCCACGGGCAATTACGTCAAGGTGGTGCAGCGGATTCCCATCAAGATTGTTTTCGACCCCGGACAGGACAGCAAACACAATCTTCGCGTGGGCATGTCCGTGGAACCCACGGTGATCACAAAGAGGTAGAGAGCTCGCCATGTTTAACGTCATTACCATCAGCCGCGAATACGGCAGCGGCGGCGGGACCCTTGCAGAGATGCTGTCGTGCCGGCTGGGCTGGAAGCTGGTGAATGAGTCCCTGGTGGTTGAGCTTGCAAAGCGGGCCAAAGTCGACCCCGAAATTGCCGCCCGCTACGACGAGTGCGTCGATCCCTGGTTCCACCGGCTGCTCAAGGGCCTGTGGCAGGGCGGTTACGAAGGGCTCGCCACCCGGGTTGACACGCAGATGGTCGATTCCGAAGCCATGGCCAGGCTTGCCGGAGAAATCATTCGCGAGGCCGCCGAAATGGGGCAGTGCGTGATTGTGGGCCGGGGCGGCCAGTGCATCCTGCGGCAGCGGAATGACGTCTTCCACGTTTCCGTCTTTGGCCCTCACCAGCAAAAAATCCAGCGGATGCGCGGCCGGCTGGCGCCCGGGACCGACGCCGAGCGTTTTATGGAAGAGACGGACCGGCGCCGCGCCGCCTACATCCGCCGCTACTACGGCGAAGACTGGAAAGATCGCCGGCTCTATCACCTGGTGATTTCTTCCGCCCTGGGGATCGAGACCGTGGCGGACACCATCCTCCGCGCCGCGGGGCTCACAGCGGAAACATCCTGATCATGGCAAAAGAATTCGAGCCGCCCAAAATCAATCCCTGGATCATCGCCACCGCGGTGATGCTGAGCACCTTTATGGAGGTGCTGGACACCACGGTGGTGAACGTCTCGCTGCCGCACATCGCCGGCAGCATGTCGGCCTCGGTGGATGAAGCCACCTGGACGCTCACCTCCTACCTGGTGGCCAACGCCATCATTCTTCCCATGACCGGCTGGCTCTCCAACCACTTCGGGCGCAAGCGCATGCTGATGACCTCCGTCACGGGGTTTACGGTGGCGTCATTCTTTTGCGGGCTGGCGCCGAACCTGCCGCTGCTGGTTATTTTCAGGGTTGTTCAGGGCGCCTGCGGCGGCGGGCTGCAGCCCATTTCGCAGGCCGTCCTGCTGGAATCCTTTCCTCCCGAAGACCGCGGCAAGGCCATGGGCTTCTGGGGGCTGGGCATCGTGGTGGCGCCCATGCTGGGCCCGGTGCTGGGAGGCTGGCTGACCGACAGTTATAGCTGGCGATGGGTGTTTTATATCAACATTCCGGTGGGCATCCTGGCGCTGATCATGACCCAGTTTTTTGTTTTCGATCCCTCCTACATCAAGCGGGCGGTCGGCCGCATTGATTACTGGGGCATGGGAATGCTGGCGGTGGGCATCGGCGCGCTGCAGATCATTCTGGACAAGGGTCAGGAGAAGGACTGGTTTTCGTCAGCCCTGATCACCCGGCTGGCCATCGTCGCCGCTGCCGCCCTGATCGTCTTCGTGATTTATGAGCTGGTGGTGGAGCATCCCGTGGTGGACCTGCGTGCGTTCAAAGAGCGCACCTATAGCGCGGGCGTTTTCCTGATGACCGTTCTGGGCTTCGTCCTTTATGGGAGCCTGGTCATCCTGCCCATCTTTCTGCAAACCGTTCTGGGATATCCGGCCCTGCAAGCGGGCATCGCCATGTTCCCCAGAGGGCTGGGGTCGTTTATCGCCATGCCCTTTGTAGGCGCCATTATGTCGCGCTTTGACCCGCGAAAGCTGCTGGTGATCGGCATTGTCGCCTGCGCCCTCTCACTGGTGCTGCTGGGCACGTTGAACCTGAACGTCGGCTACTGGCAAATCTTCTGGGCGCAGTTCCTGCAGGGATTGTCCCTGGGGTTCCTGTTTGTGCCGCTCACCACGGTCACCATGGACCCCATTCCGAATGAAAAAATGGGCAACGCCACCAGCATCTTCAACCTGATGCGCAACATCGGCGGCAGCATGGGCATCGCGCTCTCCACCACCATCGTGGCGCGGAGCACGCAGCGCTACACGAATTTCCTGGGACGCAACGTCACTCCTTACAGTTCGCAAACGCAGTCGATGTTTGAGGGACTTCGCGGCTTCTTTATGAGTTCCGGAGCGGACGCCACCACCGCAACCCAGCGCGCCTACGCAGCGCTGTTCGGCATGGTGCAGCGCCAGGCATCCATGATGTCGTTCAACCACACCTACCTGTTCCTGGCCATGCTGTTCATCATCGTCATGCCGGCCATTCTCCTGATGCGCAGGCCCAAAAGCCGCGGCCGCATGCCGGTCCACTAGCGACCGGGAACGTTTTGCGAAAGACGGACATTAATTTTAGGAGGGCAGGGCTTCAGCCCTGCCATAACGACCGCACCCCGCAACCCCAGGCCCTCTCCGAGGGGAGAAGGTGCCGGAGGTACGACGGCAGGTGAGGGGTCTTTTGTGGCGCCGCCCTTCAGCGCGGCAGTTGCTATTGCGTACTGCCTTCTGCCTGCGGGCTCCTGCCTTCCACCTACGCCCTATTTCCTACTTCCTTCTGCTGTCTTCACGCTTTTCGGACTTCGACAATTTGTACTTTGTGCTCAGGCGGAATGGGCAGAACCACGCCACTTCTGATTTGCCCGCCGGAAAAAGTTCCGATGGAACCGCCTGTCATCACAGAATGAAGCTTGAATTTCCCGTCCACGTCATCGGGTATCTTCACACTCACACTGCTGACATTCGATTCATTTTTGAAAACGACTATCATGCCCTCACCCTCGCCGCTGAGCCGGGCGAATCCGTCCCACGTCGTCGATTTCGGCTGCAACCAGTCGCCCAGCGGGAAAAATCCCTCACTGAGGTTGATGCTGCGGCGGAGGTTTTTGAACCACGCAATCTTCTCCGCGTACCACTCCACTTGCGAAGGACCGAGTTGCCGAAGATCACCGAGCAGCAGGGGCGCCGATCCGCAGGCGGTGGCAAATCGTTCTTCAATGCCGGGCGTTTCGGCCCTGAGGTTGCCAATCAGCATGGTTTCAACCGGGATGGCCAGTGACCGGTGGTAAAGCAGGGTCCGCGCCTGGCGAGGTCCCGCTGAGGTCGCGGCAGCGTCTTCCACATTGCTCATCCAGTCCAGGTCTCCGGCATCGAGCAGGCCGTAATCAATCACGTGCTTCTGTCCCCACAACTCAAAGGTCAGGTCAAGCAGGACATCGGGGTGGCGGCGATAAATGTATTCGGTCACATACTTCATGCCTTCATAAATGCGCTCCAGCGATTCCGCCCACGTCTTGTGGAAGTGCCCGGCGGCATAGCATCCCGGGCGTTCCCCATAGGCATTGAAAACCGTGGTGAGATCAATCTTGACGTAGGCCAGATCGTAGCGGGAAATCAGGTCGCTGATTCTGCGCGCCGCTACTTCCCGGTAGGGACTGGCCAGGCACATCACGGCGCTCTCGCCGGCCATGGTGCGGCTCAATTTCGGCCGGCCGTTCTCATCACGGCAAACCCATTCCGGATGCTCCCGGTAAACCTTACTTCGGGTGCTGATGGCGGCAAGCGGGACCCAGAGGCCCAGTCGCATCTTTTCTTTTGCAACAGCCCGCTGGATTTCATCCAGGCCGCGGGGAAAAGCCTGAAGGTTGATGTCGTTCTCTCCGTATTCGGCCTGCCACCCGTCGTCGATGGTGAAGATATCAAGGCCCATGCGGCCGGCAGTCTTGATCAGTTCCATGGCAATGCTGCTGTTAATGCCGCGCTGGAACGGTTCCCAGGTGTTGTAGATCCAGGGCGGCTGGTATGAAGCGCCCTTCCGCATCAGGACCTGCGAAGTGTAGCGGGGCATCACCCGGCGGGGTTCCGTGGCAGGGCGGTCTTCGAGAAAGAAGGCGATGGACGACTTTGCGCTGGTCCAGGTTTCTCCCGGAGCAACACGCCGCTCAAAAGGAAAAATGTCGGTGTCGAACATGACACTGACGCTGCGGCCCCAGCCGTTCATCTCCGTCCGCTTCATCCATCCCGGCGCTTCATTCATCAAAATGAACCCTTCCCGCGTTTGGGGATTCATCTGCAGGATGGCGGCGTCTTCAACCCGGCCCGTAAAAAAGATCTCCCGCGGCTGGACGCCGTAAAAAGCCCGCAGGATCTCCTCATCCGGCGGCCCCGACATCAGGTCCAGGGCTTCAAACACCAGGTGCGAAAGCGTGATCGTATGGCTTCCGCTGTTCCTGATCGAAAGCCATTTGCGGACCACCGGATGACCCGCATACACGGCGTAGAACACCGAAACAGCAAGAGGCTTCTCCCTGCCCTTCAGCGCGATTTCCAGGAGTTTGCCCGAAGGCTGCAGGTCTTTTGTCTGAGAGCCATCAAGAGTGAAATGGGCCGGCGGGCCGCCAGTTGCGCCGCTGAAGTTTTCGGAATCCGCCTGGAACGTGAACTCGGCGCCCGCGTGAATTCCTGAGCGGTCTTTCATCAGAAAATCCCTTCCGCTCACCTTGTGTCGAAAAGTTTCGGTAAAGAGTCCGCGCGCCGGCGAAAATTTGAGCGTGCGCTCAACAAGCCCGTTCCCAATCGACCACGACTTTGTCTCGCCCTCAGCTTCCGTGCGGACGTAGGCCGCTGCCGTGAAGTTTTCCGCTGGAGAATTGGCTGCGGAATATTCAACGCCGTTAAACGCGTGGAAACTTTCGCGGGGCGCCTGCGTCGATTCCAAAACTCTTCCCGGCACGGCCAGCCCAATCGCCGCCGTCCCTCGAACCAGAAAGCTTCTCCTGTTCATCACAAACCTCGCCACATGCAAGATGTAGTTCTAATGGGCACACAAACTCCATGCCGTCCATCCTGGCCAGCCGGAAATTTTATATCACAGTCAGCGGGTGATTATTGAGGATTGCATCATACAGTGACGGGGCTTCGTAGTGCCGGCATCTTGCCGGACTTGAAAATTGCCGCCGGGACAGCGGCACTGCAATGGCGAACCGTCGCTATATTTTGCAAACATCTGTAGTGTCCCGAGTTATAAATTCGCTGAACAATGCTAACGTCATTCCGATCCCGCAGTGCGGGAGAGGAATCTGCTTTTGGCGCAAAGACCGAAAAAACAAAGCAGGTTCCTCGTCGCTCTTCGGCTCCTCGGCATGACGGCGAGGTAATTGGTTTGTGAGGTGGATGGACTGCCGGGCGTCCATGCCCGTCATTCTGAGGCCGGTTTCCGGCCGAAGAACCTGCTTTTCCCTGCCAGTCGTTTGGAAAATGAAGAAAGCAGGTTCCTCGTCGCTCTTTGGCTCCTCAGCATGACGGGAAGCAGGACCGGAATGACGTGCGCGCGGCCCGCAATTCGCAGACATCGCAGAAACCGCGCCGCCCGCCCCTTTTGCATCGGGCATTGGATGAACTGCCTTGAAGAGAAAGCGGCACGAGTTTTGTGAAAGGGCACGATTTTATTCGTCGTGGAGGCTTTTGTGAAAGGGCACGACTTCAGTCGTGCCGTAAAAGGGCGGCAATTTCGCGGGCTTCAGCCCCTGAATCGCGTGTCCGTGGACGCAAAAGCCAGCGGCTAAAGCCGCCCGATCGTGCTTTGCGTTTCGGCACGGATGAATCCGTGCCCTTTCGCAAAAATCCTCGTGCCGGGGCCGCAATTTCGCGGGCGAATACCTTCCGTAGTTTGGAATGTATGCGATCACACCAACGCTGCCGAAATCTTTCTGAATCAAACAGCCTCGTCCGGTGATAAATGCTCCGGGTCAGAAAGCGAAGGTGTTTTTCGCGGTTGTAGTGCTTCTGCCGGGACACGGCGCCATTCTACATCAGTGACGTCAGGATAGCGCCTAATGTTGTGAAAGAAGGGCCGCATACATCGCAAAGGGCGCGACCCGCACTGCGGGACGCCACCCGCGCTTTACGTCGAGGACAAATTGAAGCCAACGTAAGGGGTAGGGGGCGGCCACGGCACAAAACAGGCGCCACGGCCCGCTCATTATCCATCACTCGCCACCTGTCACTGCCTTTTCTCGCCGCCCTTCAACTCGGATTGAATCGCCTCTGCGATGACGGCGGCATTGGAGTGTTCGGCGTCGCGGGTGCCGAAGACGAGCGTGAGGGTTCCCTGCCTCGCCATATTGACGAGCCGATCGAGAGCTTCCCTGCGCGGCGGTTCCTCAAGCTCTTTGCGATATCGTTTGCGAAATTCCGGCCACTTTGCGGGATCGTGCCCGTACCAGGTTCGCAGGGCTTTGGACGGCGCAATCGATTTCTCCCACGCGCTGATTTTGAGATCAGCTTTCTTTACCCCGCGGGGCCACAGGCCGTCCACCAGGATGCGAACGCCGTCGCGGGCGGCAGGCTCGTCGTAGGCCCGGCTGATTTTTACCGGCATCTTGCGCCTCCACACTTCACTCTAAACCTTGAGATGGTGAAGATAGTCGTAACTGATCTTGATGGCCTGGAAAACCGGAAGCTCGGTCTCGTCCTGCTCAACATAATAGTATTTCAGGCCGCCCCTGGGCGCCGCCTTGAAAATCCGCTTCCAGTTGATGATGCCCTTGCCCACCGGCGCAAAAGCCGCATCAGGAGTGGGGCCGGTGGCCGTCGGCGGAAAGTGCTTGCGTTCGTCCTTGATGTGCAGGACCGGAAAGCGCCCCGGATATTTGTTCATGTAAACCACAGGATCGTAGCCGGCGCGCGTGACCCAGAAACAATCCATCTCAAAACAGACGGAGGCCGGGTCGGTGTGCTGCAGCATCAGATCCAGCGCGATGGTGTTGCCGAACTTTTCGAAGTCCAGGTTGTGAGTGTGGTATCCGTAATGAAGGCCGGCTTTTCTGCAACCCTCGCCCGTCTTGTTGAAGAATTCAGCCGCCCGCTTGTAGCCGTCTATCGAGTGCCGGTAGGATTCCGGGACCGAAGAGAGAACGACATAACTCATGCCGAGCGTGTGAGCAGCGTCGGTCACCTGAGACAGGTTCGACTTGAACAGATCGTAGTCAAAATGGCCGGCGGCGGTCTTCAGGCCAAGCTGATCAATCAGGCGCTTGATCTTGGGGACCGGCTGGTTGTGAAAGCCGGAGAACTGCACCTGCGTGTAGCCGATGGAGGCTACCTTGCGCAGCGTCCCTGCAAAATCCTTGTCAAGCTGCCTCCGCACCGTGTAAAGCTGCAAACCGACCGGAATTCCATAAGGGTCGGCGTATAATTCCAGGCTCCTACCCACCGCCATCAAAGCCGCTGAAGCCACGGCGCCGGCCCGGAGAAAATCTCTTCGATCCATGGAACTCATGGAAGCACTTCCTCCTTGGAAATGTTAGTTCAGAAAACAAGCCTAACACGGCCACTGAACAAGCAGAGGGAGACGAACAGAGGACACGGCCGCTCCGCACGCAGGCCATTGTAATGTCAGGACTTCCCCGCCGCCGCACAGATCATACCACGTCCTAAAGATGCTAGGATACAGGGATGCAAGGCGGTGAAAAGCGTCACGTGATGGACTTGGACAGCCCGTACATGCGGGAGGCCCTTCGCCAGGCATGTCGGGGCAGCCGCGAAGGTGAAGTTCCGGTGGGAGCAGTGGTGGTCTGCGATGGAGTCGTCATCGCCCGCGCCCATAACCGACCTATCCATCTGAACGATCCTTCGGCCCATGCGGAGATCCTGGCGCTGCGCCGCGCCGGACGCAAGCTGGGGAACTACCGCCTGCCGGGGTGCACGCTGTATGTTACAATCGAGCCTTGTGCGATGTGCGTTGGGGCCATTGTCCAGGCGCGCATTCAGAGGCTGGTTGTGGGAGCCATGGACCCGAAAGCAGGCGCCTGTGGCTCGGTGCTTGCCGTGCTCAACAATCCGCAGTTGAACCACCACGTTGTGTTTGACAGCGGAATCCTCCAGGAAGAGTGCGCAGCCATTCTTCGGCAGTTCTTCCGTGATCGCCGAAAAGCAAGCCGCTCGGGAACTTGAAAACAGCCTGGACCATCGCTCAGTATTAATCTCAT